>JBKOZG010000433.1:0-5875 GCA_046725775.1 Actinomycetota bacterium
GTGCAGCTCTGCTCACCATAGGAATCGGTGAACCGCATTCCCTCTTCGGCGATCCGGTCGATATTCGGCGGTAGCCCATCAGCCCGTCGCTGTAGCAGCTCAGGTTCGTGATCCCAATGTCGTCGCCCCAGATCACCAAAATGTTGGGCTTGGAGTCAGGCATGGATCCCCACCTTCTTGGATGAGAAAGTTGTGAAGTGATCATGCTCGTGCAGTCGCTGGCAGCCCAGCATCACCCGGGCGGGGTGAGGACGACGTCGGCGTCTTCATCAGCCATCTCCTGATCCTTCCGCCGAGGGCGCTCGACAACTCACCCGCGTGGGGTGATGCACCGTCATCGGTCTGGAACCCATACTGCTGACCAGCTGTCGAGGACAGCAGCCCAGCCGAGAGATTAAAGGAGATGTGATGGCGGTCGACACGTTCGTGGTGTATGTCGGGGTGTACCCCAACGTTGAGGACGCTGAGTCGGATTACGGGTTGGTCAAGGAGCTGCACACCAAGGCCGACATGCTCGACGCGTACGACGCCGCGGTGGTCGAAAAGCGAGAGAACGGGAAGGTGCATATCACCAAGAAGCATGAAACCCCGACTCGGGTTGGCGGCGTGCTCGGTGGCGGTGTTGGCCTGGCAACCGGGCTTGTTGTGGCTCTGTTTCCGTTTGCCGCAATCGGTGGTGGGCTGCTCGCGGCCACGACCGCCGGCGGGGCCGTACTCGGTGCGGTGGCCGGACACGCAGCGGCTGGGATGAGCCGCCATGACCTGAAGGAGCTGGGCGAGTATCTGGATGAGGGGCAGGCAGGTCTAGTCGTCGTCGGTGTCATGGAGATGGCAGACGACATCAAGGAGTCAATGCCCAAGGCCGACAAGGTCGAGACCAAGGAGATTAAGGCCGACACCACGGAGATCGAACAAGACGCCAAGGCCGCTGCCGGCGACTAGCCGCCGGGCCGACATCGAAAGGACTGGTTTGTCGAGACTCACCCGATATGGGTGATGACCGTTTCCATCTCTATGGGGGATGGTGCCATCGTGGCAACGAGTAAGGCGGTAACGCCGTGACCGACGATGTTGTGCTGACCCCGGACGAACGGGCCGAGCTCGAGCGGCTGCGTGCCGAGGTGGCGGAACTGCGTTCACAAGCGGTCGCCGCGCCGGTTGCCGCTGAACCACCCGTAGCTCCTCCTCCACGACCGCGGCGGCAGCGGTGGCGTTCCGTGGTGGCCACGTTGCTCATCGTTATCGGTTGCATACTGGCGCCGATCTCTGTCGTGGCTGTTTGGACGAAGAACTTGGTCACCGACACCGATCGTTACGTGACCACGGTGGCGCCGCTGGCCAGCGATCCGGCGATCCAAAATGCAATCGCCGACAGGATCACCGCCGAGATCTTCACCCAGCTGGATGTGGTGGGTATCACCAACCAGGCGGTTGACGCGCTCGCTGAGCGCGGGTTGCCTCCGCTCGTCGCAACTCAGCTGCACGGGTTGGCTGAGCCGCTGTCGAGCGGGGTCGAGAGCTTCGTTCGAACCGAAGTTGGGAAGGTGGTGGCCAGCGACGCGTTCGCCAATGCCTGGACCACTGCTAACCGGACAGCTCACCAGGCGCTGGTCGCCGCCCTGACTGGGGAGACCAGGGAAGGGATCACGATCGAGAACGACACTGTCAGCATCAACCTTGGTCCGATCATCCAGGAGGTCAAACAGAGGCTGGTCGACAGAGGATTTGGACTCGCGAGTCGCATCCCAAACGTCAATCCCTCATTCACTCTTGTCCAATCCGACTACATCGCCAAGGCGCGCGGCGCATTCAATCTGCTCAATGCGATTGGGAACTGGCTCCCTGTAGTGGCACTGTTCTTTCTGGCGATCGGTATCTATATCGCCAAAGGCCATCGCCGCGCACTCGTGGGTGTCGGACTGGGCCTTGCTGGCGGAATGCTGGTGCTGGGCCTCGGGCTCGCCCTTTTCCGCACGATCTACCTGAATGAGCTTCCACTGGGCGTGTTGACCCGAGATGCCGCAGCCGCTTTCTACGACACCCTCGTGCGGTTCCTGCGACTGGGCCTGCGTACGGTGCTGGTCTTTGGACTCGTGATAGCTCTGGCCGGGTTCTTCACCGGCCGTTCCACCACCGCGGTCCGGGCTCGGGCCGGGGTGCGCAATGGCATTGGCTGGCTGCGAGGCGGTGCCGAACAGGCTGGCTTCCGCACCGGCCCTGTTGGCGAATGGGTCTACACGTACAAAAGGGTGTTGTGGATCGCTGTGATTGCCATAGCAGCTCTGGTGTTGGTCTTTTGGGATCAGCCGACCGGGAGGGTCATCGTCGGCATAACCCTTGCAGTCCTGGTCGCATTGGTGATCATCGAGTTCCTCGGTAGACCTCCTAGCCCAGCGCCGCCGGAGGTGGCTGAGCCAGAAAAGCCCGTGGCTGCCCACCTCGACGATGTCTCCCCGACCGCCTCGGTCACCAGCGCACCGACTGACGACGCAGCGGAAGCCAACGTGCGTAGTTGAGGTGCCTCCTGACTGAGGCGCTCATCCGCCGGGCGGCAATTGGCAAGATCACCCCTGAAGAGTGATGCTGATGCGGTCGATCAGGAGCAGTGTGCCGTTATCTGAGGATTCGGTCGCGAGTCAACGTGTGGAGGCGGGATGTCCATCGCTATCTGGGCCGTGGCCAGCAGCGGCCACGCGGCCACCTCACGGCCATGACGAAAGGCGCTGAGCGCCTCACCTATGAGATCCGCGTACGCGGAGAGTTGACTGATGCCCTCGTTGCTGCACTCCAGGCTCTGAGCCTGCATATAGAACAGACGGAGAGCGGCACGATCCTGATAGGGGCGTTTCGGGACCAGGCTGAGCTTCATGGTGCCTTGCAGGACATGCAAGATTTTGGTGTCGAACTGGTAGAAGTCCGGCAAAGATGAAGCTGGACGAGGTGTCGCGGGTCTCTTAGCATAAGCGGTGGCGCGTTATCAATGGATTGATCCATCCGACCAATCGCGGAGGTAAAGTCGGTGATCGCGCCAGGAACGACCTACTAACCTCGCGCGAATACCCTTCAGCGGAAGGACGGAAATCTCACAAGACGGCGTTATTCCTCGCCGAAGGCTACTGCAGTTTGGTAGAGGCGCTTCGGAACCCATCACGCTTGTCTCAGCTCCCGCAGGTTATGGCAAGACGACGCTGCTGCAGCAGTGGGCTCCACACACAGGCGGCCCAATAGTTTGGCTAGACCCGGCGGAGAACGATAGCTGGCGGCTTTGGCATCAGATCACCGATGCCCTAAGTCTTCGGGCCGTTACGTTGATCATCGACGACGTGCATCTCTTGGAGGGCAGCCGCAGCACCTGGCTATTGAAAGATGCGCTGCACCTAGCTGATGAAAAGCGTCACATTGTCCTCGCGACGCGCCGTGATCCGATACTTGCGCTCCACGCGGCAAGGTTGGCCGGCAAAGTCTGGGAAATCAGGGCTGACGACCTAGCCTTCGACGAGGACGAGACACGCTTGTTCCTCGCCGCCAACGACATCGCCGTCAGCTCAGAGCAAGCACATGCGCTCTGGCTGCACACAGAGGGGTGGCCGGCTGGGCTCAGGCTGTCCACGACGCCGCTGTCCCACGGAGCCCGTTCCGACGACGCTTTCAGCACTCTGTTGCACGGCGATACCGCATTGGGCAGTTACCTGATGGGTCAGGCTCTCAGCTATACAGCCGACGACGTTCGCGGGTTTCTGCTCCAAACCTCGGTGAGCGAGTTCCTCGACGTCGAGTTGGCTCAGGAACTCACCGGCCGCTCCGATGCCGCCTTGTTACTCGAGCGAGTGCATTCCCAGCCGGGCTTTCTGCATCGACTCACTGGTGGGCGATGGCCCTACCGCTACCACCCCATGTTTCGTGCCCTGCTGCTTGCCGAGCTGATGCGGTCCTCGCCTGACGAGGTTCAGCGGCTGTCTGCTCGCGCGGCGGCATGGTTCTCCAAACAGGGTCAACACATCCGCGCAGCTCCTCTTGCCTTACAAGGTCAGTCGTGGGAAGTTCTCGGCGAAGCAGTGCTGGCCGGATCGTGCGTGGCGCTGGCGACAGGGGACTGGGCTTGGGCTCGGACCGAGTTTGGCCGACTCCCGCCATCGCGTCGCGAGGGCGATCTCAGCATGCTGCTGTCATCAGTCATGATCAGCATTGGCACCGGCGCCCGCATGGAAGCCATTGCGGTGTTATCGGCGATCTTGGACGGCAGGCCGCACCCTCAGACGCGACAGCAGGCCGACGTACTTCGGTTCTTACGAGCCTGGTGGTTCGCCGAGCGAGGTCAGCCAGAACTGGCGGTCCGGATCCTCGAGATCGATCCACACTACGACCCGACATCTGGTTCCACAGCTGCATCGCACGCGTTGAAGTCCAAATGGCATGAACTGCACGCCGCATGCCTTCTCCTCGAAGGGCCATCCAGTATGGCAGTGGCGATGCTGAATGAGTCCAATGCGTCCAGCGCTATGACATACACGGCCTTACAACTTGGCGCACTTGAGATCCGAGCATGGGACGCAATCGTTGCCGGGGACCTCCGCGCTGCCCACCAGCAGCTCGATCGTGCTGACGCATTTCTCGACAGTGCGAACCATCCGGGAAGTCTCAATCAAGGGGCAACGATCCAGACGGCCCAGCGATGGCTTGAGATGGAGACAGAGAGCCAATTTACGAGGCCGCCTGATCACGTGGAAGTCAGCCCTGCGCGATCTGCGTTTCCCCATCCGATCGGCCAGGCGTTGGAAACCGTTACAGATGCGCGCATGCGCCTGATCCGAGACAACGACTCGTTTGGTTGCGCCTTGATGCTGGATGAGCTGGCGGTGACGAATCCCCAGGTCCAGCGATGGTGGACGACTGGGTGCCTGTGGTCAATCGCCCGGATCGAGGCCCATCTTGCCTTAGGCGAAGTCTCAAAGGCGCTCGACGTGACAGTGTTTTCTACCCCGGCGAACAGGTTTGACGATGGCACGCAGAACCAGTCATACCTGCGTGCCTGGGTGATGCAGCGTGCGGCATTGGAGTCTCCGACGAACCAGGTCAGCTCCGATCTGGATGGGTTGATCAACAATCTGCCGCTTGAGTCGGCATTGCTTCGCGGCCGGTCCGAGGCACTACGGGTGCGAGTGCTTTTGGGTGCTGCGAGTCTGGCCCTGCGTGACAGCAAACCTGACCAGGCCTCGCACTATCTTCGGTTCGCCTTACACAGCACCGAGCTGCACGGCTGGCGGCGCCCGTACGGCGAGATTGCCGCGGCGATCATGCCAGTGCTCGACGCAGAACGGCGGCGGATCACCGCGTACGGGGAGCAAGTGGTCGAGCTGCTTGCTTATCTGCGGGGGCAGCCGGTCTCCGGAGTTCGGTTGACCGATCCGCTCTCAGAGCGGGAATTGGAGATCCTGCAGTACCTACCGACACCGCTGGATCAGCGGGAGCTGTGCTCCGCTCTGTTCATCTCCAGGAACACGCTGAAGACCCACCTGCGCTCGACGTACCGCAAGCTTGGGGTGCAGACGCGTCGCGAGGCCGTGCTCCAGGCCGAGCGGCTCGGAATCCTCTAAGTCTCTGAAGCTTTGGCGTCAGGTTCCTGTGTCGGCTCGACAGGATGGGACTCCATTGCGGGTGATTGCGTCGTCGTATCCACGGCATCAGATTCCTTGCCTTGAGCCTGTTCCGACACATCGCCAGGTTTTTTGCTGGACAAGAGAACTCCCACCCAGTCCTGGTCGGGATCGACATCGACAAGCAAGGCCTTAACCAGCAGGCTGAGCGGAATAGCAAGAAATGCTCCAGAAGCGCCGAGAATCGAGGCCCAGACGATCAAAGACAGGAAGCTTAGGGT
>JBKOZG010000396.1:0-6670 GCA_046725775.1 Actinomycetota bacterium
GCCGCGAATACGCGCATTCCCTCACCGCGCCGCTGACCATCGGGACCGTACGTGAGCAGCTCCGTCTTACCTGACGCCAGCAGACCACGGACGTCGTCGGCGATAGCGGCGTCGGCCCGCGGGCTGCCAAGCGAGCCGCGGATCGGTGAGTCTTCAGCCGGCCGGATGATCATCCTCCTGCCCACCCGTGCCGCGTCAGGATGTTCGACAACCGTAGCGACGGCCACCGGTCGGCCGGCGTCGATATCGGCTGCAACCTCAGCGAGCTCTGGGAATGTCTGCTGTGACACCTTCTCAACGAAGACGTCGAGAATCCCGCCGCAGGTCAGCCCGACGGCGAAGGCGTCGTTGTCGCTGACGCCGTACCGCTGCAGCACGGGGTGGCCGTCCGCAATCACCTCTTGAGCGAGAGCATAGACCGCAGATTCGACGCAGCCCCCGGAGACCGAGCCGACGGCCGACTCATCGGGCCCAACCAGCATGGCGGCTCCAGGCTGCCGGGGGGCTGAGCGCCAGGTGCCAACGACGGTGCCCATGCCGACCGTTTCGTCTGCCCGCCACCATGCCAACAGGTCGGGGAGTACATCACGCATTTGTGAGCTCCTCAGGCATCGCCGATTACCTCCAGAAGTTCAGCGAATGTCGCCAGCGAATGCCCCGCGACCATTCGATCAAGATGGGGCAGGCTGGCCTGGATACCGGTCTGGATCGGAGCGTACCCCGCCTTTCCACGATGCGGATTCATCCAGATCACCGCGTACGCGAGCAGCCGGAGTTGCCGCATCTCCTCACCGAGCAGCTGCGCATCGCCCCGTTCCCAGCCGTCACTCGCGATCACCACGATCGCGCTACGCGCCAGCCCGCGTCGGCCCCAGCGGTTCACGAACGCTCCGATCACCTCGCCCAGCCGGGTGCCGCCCGACCAGTCGGGCACGAGCCGCCCAACCGCGGCCAGTGCTTCCTCGGCCCGCCGCACGCGGAGGGCAGTGCTGATCCTGGTGAGCCGGGTACCGATGGTAAAGACCTCGACCTGATGAGGCATCGCACGCACGATCCGGTGCGCCAGACGCAACAGGGAGTCCGCGTACGGCTGCATCGAGCCGGAGACGTCGATCAACAGCACGACCCGTCGGCGTCGTAGCCCGGGCCGTCGGTGATAGAGCCGAGTCAGCTCGCCGGCAGAACGCAGCTGGGCGCGGAGGGTACGCCGTAGGTCGACCGAGCCGCGATGGTGGGGCCGTTGTCGGAGTCCGCGGCGCAACGACGGCAGCACGTCAAGACTGTCAAAGAGCATCGCAAGTTGGGTTCGCTCCTGTTCGGTAAGGCTTCCGACATCACGGTGCCGCAACACCTCCGCCGTGCTCGCGCGCGCAGGGAAGAAGAGATCCGGGATCGCGTCGCCCGAACCCGACTCGTCGCTCAATGAGGCTTGAGGCTGTCGGCGCGCCGGACCGCGGTTGACATGCCCGTACTCCTGTGGCGAGGCGAACCAGGCGGTAAAGGCCCGGTCGTAAAGCTCGCTGTCGTCAAGCGAGGAGCAGAGCGTTGCGCGGCCGGACCAGTAGGTCGCTGCTCGATTATCGAAGCCAGTCAGCGCGACTGCCTCGACAAACGCACTAGTTCGATCTGGGGTGACAGCCATCCCCCCTGCCCGGAGTGCGTTGGCGAAGCCGACGAGCAGCTCCTCAGGCGCCGGACGTCTGGAGGCGCTCATAGCCGGTTAACTGGCGAGGATCGCCGCAAGCGCGCGTCGGACTCGCTCCGCGTCCTCTTGATACTTCAGGACTGCGCCCAGGGTCTCCGCGGCAGAGGTGACGTCGAGCTGCTCATGTCCGAGGCGCTCCAGCGCGCGAGCCCAGTCCAGGCTCTCGGCAACGCCAGGTGGCTTCAGAACGTCGTCGCGGGCTCGGATTCGCTGGACCGCAGAGGCCACCTGGGCCGCCAGCTGGGCACTGACATCCGGCAACCGGGTCCGGATGATCTCAATCTCGCGCGCAAGTTGTGGATGGTCGATCCAGTGGTAGAGGCAACGCCGCTTGAGTGCGTCATGCAGCTCGCGCGTTCGGTTGGACGTGAGCACCACGATCGGCGGGATTGCCGCTCGCACCTCTCCATACTCGGGGATCGTGACCGCGAAAGTAGACAACACCTCGAGCAGGAAAGCCTCGAACTCGTCGTCTGCACGGTCGATCTCGTCGATCAGTAATACGGCATGCGGCGACCGCAGCGCCTTGAGGATCGGACGCTCCAGCAGGAACCGCTCGTCGAACAGCGATTCCTCAAGCGCCCTGGCATCAAGATCATCTCCGGCTGCCGCCTCGACGGCCCTAATGTGCAGAATCTGACGGGCGAAGTCCCAGTCATACAGCGCCTGGCTCGCCTCGATGCCCTCATAGCACTGGAGACGGATCAGCTCAGCGCCGGTAACAGTCGCCCACGCCTCGGCAAGGGAGGTCTTGCCGGTGCCAGGTTCGCCCTCGAGCAAGAGCGGCCGGCTCATCGCCGTAGCGAGGAACAGGACTGTCGACAACCCTTCGCTGGGAAGGTACCCAGTGCTTCGCAGCGCGTCGCCTATTGCTGCCGGACTGAGGGTGGCGGAGATCAACACAGCTCGCCTCCCTCCCGTCTTTCGTCACTGCCACTACGTGTCACGGTCCTGGCCGGTCGCCAGATCACCACATTCCACACTATGAGCGCCGTACCGGAGGAGATAATCCTTGGCCCCGCTGTCTCCGGCAAGACTGACCATGATCGATTCCAAGTGGTCGTGGCCGATCAGAACGGGATGACCGGGTCGGCCGCCGTACGTGGCGCGCGCCAGCGTTTCAGCCCCGGGCGCTGCTTGCCGGATCAGGCGGCGTACCACCTCAGCTGTCACGTCTGGCAGGTCGACAAGGTGCACCAGCGCAGCTCGCCATGACGCCGACTGCGCAGCGAGCAGGCCTGTGCGCAGCGAGCTGCCCATGCCATGCTCCCAGTCGGGCGCCTCGACGATAGTGATGGCCGGGTTCTGATCCAGGGCTGCACTTGTGATAACGGTTCGCACGCGATCGGCCTGGCTTCCGAGGACCACGAAGACCGCGCCGCAGCCGCCATCACGCAGCACCGCAATCGAGCGCAACAGCCAGGACGTGCCATCGGCATCGAGGCGCAGCGCTTTAGGGCCGCCGGCGCGACGTCCGGCACCGGCTGCGAGCAGTATGCCGACGATGGGTCCGGTGGTGGTCACCGCTGTCGCGTCAGGTTCGGGATGAATCGCCGTCGTCGTTCCTGAGTGCCAGCTGCGACAGAACAGCATCGTGCAACCGACCATTGGTGGCGTACCCACCGCTTCCCAGCGGCCCCGGACGACCGTCAAGATCAGTGAAGCTGCCGCCTGCCTCAGTCACGATGATCGAGCATGCAGCCATATCGTGCAGCTCCAGCAAAGGCTCGCACGCAATGTCGACGCCGCCCTCAGCGAGCAACATGTAGGACCAGAAGTCGCCGTATGCACGGGTACGCCAGCATCGCCGTAGCAGGTCGACGAACTGCTGGCCTTGGTGCGACTCGACCCAGGCAGAGATCGAGGCGTAGCTGAGCGAGGCGTCCTCGATGCTCGCCACGTTGGAGACGTGGATTTGGCTGGCTGACATCAACGATTTGCCGGCGTACGCTCCGCCGCCAAGGCTCGCCCACCAGCGGCGACCCAAAGCGGGCGCGCTCACCACTCCCACAACGGGCCTGTCGCCGACCATCAAGGCGATCAGGGTCGCCCATACCGGCACCCCACGGACGAAGTTCTTAGTGCCATCGATCGGGTCAATCACCCAGCGCCGCGGCCCCCAGCCGGTGTCGCCCATCTCCTCCCCATGCACCGCATCACGTGGCCGGGCACGGCCGAGCGTGCGGCGGATGGCCTGCTCGGCCGCCGTATCGGCGTCTGATACCGGTGTGAGATCGGGCTTTGAAGTGACACGCAGGTCGAGTGACTTGAACCGGCTCATCGTGATCGAGTCGGCGTCATCGGCGAGCAGATGGGCCAGCCGCAGGTCATCGGTAAGGCCGCGGTGGAGCGCACCCTCAGGCCCTGTTCTCGCGGTGTCGGGGACGGGCATGTGCCCTACGCTACTGTCCGGAGCCCAGCATCCGGCGAAAAGACTCAAGCCGGGACGGAGAGAGATCGCCGCTCGCTACGGCAGCGTCCAACGCGCACTCCGGCGCAGCGTCATCGTGCCGACAACCGCGGGGGCAGTCTTCAGCAATAGCCCGTAGATCGTCGAAGGCGGCAATGATCCGGTCGCGGCTAATGTGACTCAGCCCGAAGGACCGTACGCCGGGCGTGTCGATTACCCAGCTCTGCTTAGCGGGGGGGACAACCCCCCCGTGCCCCCCCGAGACGCTTTGCTGAGCGGGGGGGACAACCCCCCCGTGCCCCCCCGAAACGCTTTGCTGAGCGGAGTCCGTGGGATCAGGCAGTTGGAGCGCGATCGCGGAGGATGATATGTGTCGGCCGCGTCCAGTCACCAGGTTGACGGCACCGATCGCCCGATCGGCGCCGGGGATCAACGCATTGACCAGGGTGGACTTCCCGACACCTGAGTGACCCACGAACACGCTGCGGTGCCCGTGCAGTCTCGCGCGCAGCGGATTCAGATCGGCGCCCGGGAAGACCACTTCCACGGGGACTCCGAGCGGCTCGTACTCCGCAACGAGCGCGTCAGGCGAGGCAAGATCGGCTTTGGTGAGGCAAAGCAGCGGCTGGATCCCGGCGTCGTACCCGGCAACCAGGATGCGATCGATCATCCCGGTACGCGGCGGCGGATCGGCGAGTGCTGTGACGATCACGAGCTGATCGGCATTGGCCACGATCGGTCGCTCGCTCGGGTCGTCGTCATCGGCCGTGCGCCGCAACACAGTCTGCCGCTCCTCGACCTGAACGATGCGCCCCAGCGTGCCCTCCTCGCCAGATGTGTCGCCAACGACTCGAACTCGATCACCGACGATGACGCCCTTCCGGCCGAGCTGACGCGCCTTGGTAGCTGTCGCTTCCCGATCAGAGATCAAGACACGATAGCGGCCGCGATCGACGGTGATCACCATGCCGGTCTCAGCATCTTGGTAATCCGGTCGATCCTTCGTACGGGGCCTGCTGCGACCTCCTGGACGGTCGAACGCCTCATAGTCCTCGCCCCGTCGGCCGCCGTAGGTCACCGGGGGATCACCTCGTCTGCCGACGCCTGTAACGAGTCCTTGATCATCTTTGTCCAGAGATATTCGAACTCCGGCATGGTTTTGCTGGTGCAGTCGATGTCGTCAATCACGATTTCTGGAACCACCAGGCCCAGCAGCGCTCCGGCTTGGGCCATCCGATGATCGGCGTAAGTGCGCCACAGGTCGCCGCCGAGAATCCGCGGGTGGATAGTCAGTCCGTCGTCGGTCTGGTTCGCGTGACAGCCCACCCGACGCAGCTCAGTTTCGAGCGCAGCCAACCGATCGGTCTCATGGCCGCGGATATGTCCAATACCGCGCAGATGGCTTGTGTGATCGGCGAGGGCGGCGACCGCTGCAACGACCGGTGTGAGCTCCGCGGCTGCGTTCAGGTCAAGATCGACTCCGTGGATGTGATCGGTGCCTTGCACCTGAAGGTTGTCGCCTTCCAGCCCGACGCGGGCGCCGAAATATTGCAGGATGTCGCGAACCATGTCGCCTGGTTGCAGCGTCCGGGTCGGCCACATAGGAATCGTGACCGTGCCACCAGTGATCGCTGCCGCGGCGAGGAATGGTGCCGCATTGGACAGGTCGGGCTCGATCGTCACGTCCTGAGGTCGGATGGTGCCGGCGGAGACTACCCAGTGGTTTGGTTTGGAGTCATCGATGGTGACGCCTCGCGCACGCAACATCGCCAGTGTCATCTGGATGTGGGGATTGGACGGGATTTCGGGCCGCACATGCCGCAGATCTAGGCCGCTGGGGTACCGCGGGGCGGTTAACAGCAGACCGCTAATGAACTGGCTGGACGCGGATGCATCCACGGCGATGGTCCCGCCTGGTAGCTGGGGACTGCCCGTGACAATGAACGGAAGCGATTGGCCTTTGCCGTCGACCTTAGCGCCGAGCGCTCTGAGCGCATCGAGCATCGGGCCCATGGGGCGCTCGTACGCTTGCGGGTCGCCGTCGAATCGCACCGCGCCGTCGGCCAGCGCCGCAATCGGGGGAACAAAACGCATGACGGTACCAGCGAGACCGCAGTCGATGGTGCCACCGCCGACAAACGTGGCAGGCGGGGTGATCTCCCATCGGCCATGATCTTCGACAATGGCCACGCCGAGGGTACGCAGAGCGTCTCGCATCAGCTGGGTGTCACGGGCCTCGAGACCACCGATGATCACCGATGGTCCACTGGCTAGCGCGGCCAGGATTAGGGCCCGGTTCGTCTCGGACTTGGAACCGGGAACGACAACGGTCGCCGTGATTGGCGCCGACGCCTCGGGCGCAGCCCACTGTCGAAGTCCAGACACCATCAGATCCTAGGCGCGCGATGACTCACCACCCCCAGCACCGCCGACTTGTCAGAAGCTCACACCACATATGGTGCCCAGCTTCTGACAGTCGGCGTCAGGGAAGTCAGTTGTCGCCAAGCTGAACGTTCTCGCCGATCTTCTTCACCTTCTTGGAGACGACCTTGGCC
>JBKOZG010000042.1:0-8219 GCA_046725775.1 Actinomycetota bacterium
GCCGACGTTCACAATGGCACTCAGCACATCGTCCACCCAGCCGCCGCGATAGCCAGCAACCAGACCGACCAGCAGGCCGATTGCGGTTCCGATGAGGCCAGCCAGCAGTCCGACGATCAGCGAGGTCCGCGTGCCGTAAACCAGATTGGCAATGACACTTTGGCCTTCATTATCGGCGCCAAGGATGAGGGGACCACAGCACTGCGGCTCCTCGTACAGTCCCCCGACGGTGGCATCCGGGTTGGTGGACACGATCAGTGGTCCGACGAGCCCGACCAGGACCACGAAGGCAACTAGCGCGGCGGCCACCCAAAACCTAGGACTCAGTCCACGTAATTTCATTAGCGCTCTCCAGTCTCTGCTGCCCGAATTCGAGGATCGATGACTCCCGTGAGTAGGTCAGCGGCGAGGTTGAAAATGAGCACAGCGATCGTGATCAACAGGGTGATCGCCGAAATCACCGGGTAGTCGTTCTGGCCGATGGCGGCGAACAACAAGCTGCCGAGGCCGGGGTAGGAAAACACCAGCTCGGTGATCAGGCCGCCCGTGATGAGGGCGGCGATGGAGAGCGCTAGCCCCGTGAACTGCGGCAGCATGGCATTGCGGAAGATGTAGCGGACCGTGTGGCCCTCTTTCACTCCGAGGCCACGGTTGTAGTTCACGTAATCCGAGCCGAGCTCGTAGATGGCCATGGACCGCATGCCGACTGCCTGGCCGCCAATGAACACCAGGACCAGCGACCAGAACGGTAACCACCAGTAGGTAATAGCGTCACCGAAGAACGCCAAGGAGAACTCCGGCGTCAAACCGAAGGAGTACGCTCCACCGACCGGCAGGATGCCCCCCTTCGCCGCAACCAGGAACAGCAGAATGATGGCCAGCGCGAACGGTGGAACGCTGGAGAAGAACAGCGATCCGAGGAATGCGCCCCGATCCAACCAGCCGCCCTTGAACGCCGCCAGTGCGCCGAGCAGATTGCCAACAATCCAACCGATGATGATGGCCGGAAGCATGATCGCAATACTCCAAGGCAGCGCTTGCGCGATCAAGGAGCCGACCGATGCCGGGTAGGTGGCGAACGATGTTCCCAGGTCGCCCTGGAACACTTTGCCGACATAGATGAGGAACTGCTGCCACAGCGGCTTATCAAGGCCGAACTCGGCCATGTATTGCGCATGAATCTGTTCCAGCTGTTCTCCACCGGTCCCCCCACCCATGGCAAGCCGGCCGATGATTGCGTCGACCGGGTTGCCGGGGATAAGACGGGGGAGGAGGAAGTTCAGCAGCAGGGCCACGACGAAGACCACCAGGGTCCAGGCAACCTTACGGCCGATGTATCTCGCTAGCGCCATGTGCCGCCTCCGCTCCTCTGCCTCAGGTGTTGTGAGGTATTAGGTTCCGATCTTCTTGATCTTGAACAGCCACTCGATGCCGGTACCCTGCCACATAGGCGGAGCGTACGGGTTCTCTTCGGTCGGGAAGTTCTCCCAGTTGCTGGCGTTGAACTCGTAGAACTCCAGCGGCCGGTACATCAGCGGCACGACAGGCACGTTCTCGCGATAGATCTTGTCCAAGGCAAGGTATGCCGTCTTGGCCTCGGCGTCGGACTTTGCCCCGGCCGCGGTGTCGAGCAGGGCTGGGACATCAGCGTTCTTGAACCGGTTGTAGTTCCAGAATGCGGATTTGCCGGGAGCCGGTACTCCCCTGTCATCCATTGCGTCGCGGAAACGGATCCACGGACTGGCAGGGTTGACACCGGTGTAGCCGAACATGCAGAGCTCGAAGTCGCCGTTCTGCATCCTGGCCTGCATTGTCGGGGCTTGCGGGAACTCGGTGCTGATGCCGATCCCGATCTCCTTGGCCGACTTGGCGACGATTTCGCAAGCGGTGTTCCAGTCGGTCCACCCGGTTGGAGTGATCAACTTCCAGCCGCCGAGCTTGGTGCCGTCCGGCAGCTCGTAGATGCCGTCCGAGCCCTTCTTGGCCTTCAGTTCGCCCTCCAAGATCTCGACCGACTTTGCCGGGTCGAACTTCCAGCCCTCCGCCTCCACTGATGCTGAGTCGTAGAACTTGGACTCGTACCCGGTCGGGACAATGAGGCTGGCATTGGCCGGCTCGGAGTAGTCCGACATGGCAGTCGTTGCGATATTCGGATAGTCGATGCCGTAAGCGATCGCCCGCCGAACCTTGGCGTTGTCCAGGCCTGGCTGGTTCAGATTGAAGATCAGCAACGGCAGGTTGCCAGGCAGGTGGTACGGATTCTTCTTCATCCAGGTGCTGACAGGCTTGCCGGCCTCCCACATCTTCCAGATCTGGGCGGTGAACTGCTGGCTGGCGTCGATCTCGCCGCTCTCCAGCTTGAGGTCGCCGTCGTTGTTGCTCTTGAAGATGGGGTGGTTGATGGTCGTCATCGGCGGGGTACCGAATGCTGTCTTGCCCCAGTATGTGTCGTTCCGCTTGAGGTTGACCTGGGTCTGGTCGTACTTGTCCAGCAGGAAGGGGCCGGACCCGATTGGCTTGAGGTTGGTCTCGGACGCGATCTTGTCGGGCGAGATAGTCCCGAAGGCCGCCTTGGGAACGATGAGCACTCTGGAGAGGAAGTTCTTGACGAAGATGGGGTTGTACGGGTCGGTCTTCAGCTTGAACTCGACGGTCCGTGGATCGGTCGCGGTGACCGAATCGATGTAGTCCCACACCGTGGAGAAGTAGACAGATGCCGTCTTGCCAAGCTCGAACGTGAACACGACGTCGTCTGCAGTAAGGTCCGATCCGTCGGACCACTTGGTTGCGTCCTGCAGCGGCAGCGTAAAGGTTTGGTCGTCAGGCTGCTGCATTTCCTTGGCCAACCCAGGCGTAAGCGAGCCGTCGATCATGTTGAAGCGCAGCAAGCTCTCGTAAATCAACTGGCTTTGGCCCTGGGCCGTGGGCCAGTCGGGGACAGCCGCGAGTGGGTTGAAACTCTTCGGTGGACCCCATTGGAAGCCGGCCACGAACAATGTCTCCCCGGCGGCACCCTGACGTCCCTTCGATCCCTCCTGGCCTGCACTGCTACCCGTCTGCGCTGTGCCACAGGCGGATGTGCCAAGGCCTAGAGCAGCACCGCCGAGCGCGAGGCCGGTCAAGGTGAGGAAGCGCCGACGGTTGGGGGTCCACGAAGTCCTCCAGTCGGCCGCGCTGGCTGCCGTCTGCGTTGACGGCTCCATCTCGTGATTGTCGTTCATTCTTTCCTTCCTTGAAGTTATTCGTGCCAGGAGTATCGGGGCAAGGCAACCAAGATCGGCAGCCGGGCGGCCGGGACTTCGGAACGTGTTGCTTGATGAGCCGCCCTGTTGGGCTTGCGGGTTGGCGAGCGCTCGGTCATGGAACAACTGAGTGCGGGTGCGCGATGGGCCAGCGCTCCTAGAGACAGTTTTCCTCGCGCCAATGGTGGAGCAGACCGGGTTGGATGTAGAAGCACAGTGCAAACAGTCGGCGCCTCGACGGCGATCTGCCTCACTGCCTCGCCTCGCTCTCAGCAAGTACTCAGGACAAACCCACCACTTCTGGGGGCCAGAATCAACGCCAGCCCCTTGCCGTATCCAGATTGTTGTGCTTGATCGTCGCACTCGAAACCCCCCGAGTAAAGGGCCCTGGTCGGTACGAGTGATATTGCGACGGAGGACGCAACTCGTTGCAAAGCAGGATTCTCTTAGATGTCAGTGCGCCCGCCGCCATTGCCCCGAGGCGGAGCTTGATCGGATGCTGTGCCTAGCGGTGGAGACTACGATCAAGCTGTGACAACGGCCTCGCCGCAGTCCAAACCCGACGTTCTAACTGTGGGCTTAGACGAAGGGGAAAGGCTATCGCGGCGAGGCAGGCTCGTGCTGGTCGCCGTCGGGCTCGCAATGCTCACCGGACTCCTGATCTGGCGATTTCTCCCAGACCAAGCGTCGCTGTTCTCCCTATCCGACCTGCAAGGGGTATACGCCGGAATGGTGCGCGGCGACGGGACCAATGACGCCTCGTTGATCGACCGACGTTGGAGCAGCGAACAGGATGGGTACATCCTGCCCGCGGCGTGTGAGCCATTGTTCGAGGCAACGGTGTTGAACCGGCGCCCGCGAGAAGCGCTCGACGGAGTCAGCACCTTCTGGCAGATCGATCGTACGGCCGTCTCGCTCTTTACCTATCGATTCGCAGACGTGTCGAAAGCGGACCGGGAGTTCAATCGTCTGGCGATCGTGCTGGACGACTGTGACCGCACTCGCGTGGAAGTGCACGCACCCCCTGCGAGCAGGGGCCAGCTCACCCGTACGCCGCTGGCTCCCGAAAGCGATCCGTCAGCACATCTCGGATACGTACTTACCAACAACGCCGGCGCCAAGCTTGCGATCCATGTCCTCGCCTTCAGCAACACCGTCAGCTGGCAGTTTCGCTATGAACCCGTCCCCGGGGCTTATCTCCCTCTGACTGCTCAGCGAGTGATGGACTCGCTGGCGGATCAGATGCGCGCGGTCCAGGACCTGAATCGCTAGGGAACTCGGCCGCGGACTCAGGAGGGCACACCCCAGGACTGTGGCTGCACGACATAGTTGGCACCTCCTATCGGACACAGTCGGCACCTCATCTTGGACGTGCGACATGGCAATGGCGCTTCGCGAGTAGGCGTGATCACGTCGTGCAGCCCCGCTATGACTGCGCACCTCCGTACCTGCAGAACGCCGGGCTTAAGTTTGGGTCGTCTGGCCGATGAGAAATGCCGCCATGCCGGGGTCTAAAACGAAGTGAAACCAGCTTGGTCGACACCACAGGAGGTCGGAGTGTCCGCATCAGTGCTCTACATGTCGATGTCACTCGACGGGTACATCGCCGGTCCCAACGATGAACTCGGCCGCTGCTTCGGCGACGATGTCGACCGGCTGCACAATTGGTTCGTCACCCCCGACGGGAAGTTCTTCCGGCGCGTCCGGACCGGCCGGACAATTGATTGACGAATGGAACGCGACCGGCGCGGTCCTCGTGAGACGGCGGACTGCGGAATTCGTCGATCACTGGGGGCGGTGATCATCACGGTGTCCCGATCTTCGTGCCTAGTCACCGGCCGCCGGCCCGTCCGCCGCGAACTATCCGTTGGTGACATATGTGACCGATGGGATCGCCAGCGCGATGGCACAGGCGAAGGTCACCGCCGGAATCGGAACGTATTGGTGCATGGCGCGTACACGGCGCAACGAGCGCTTGAGGCGGGTGTGCTGGACGAGTTGGAAATTCACCATATGCCGGTGCTGCTGGGTCGTGGCCGTCGGCTGTTCGAGGTGCTGCCGTCACGTATCGAGTTGGAGATCGTTCGGGTGATCGACACACCGGAGGCCACGCACATCCACTACCGCGTCCGTCGCTGAGCCGGTCGACAGCTCCGTGGGGGCGCCCTACGAGGGCTCGTAGACGTCAGCAATCGTGAACAGTTTTTCCTCGTTCAACGACCGAGCACGCGGTGGCGCGTCTTCCTGGCGCTGCGGCGCATGTCGAAGCGATTCGGCGGCCGCACCTTAAAGCTGCCCAAACCGACCGAACCATAGATCACGAGCAACGGCTTTCCAGGGGCTGGTTCCCGCGGAACCTTCACCGACTTCGAGCCCTTGTGCAGCCGGTCCGCGTCCGCCGCCCAGCCGTCCGGCAGCACAAGCACGATCGAGCCGGCTCCGCCGACTACCTCGATCTCGATCAGCTGCGCCGCCGGCGTGGCCTCCAGACAGTTGAGCTTGACCGAACCCATTCCCTGCTTGATGAGGATGAACGGCGGCACAGTCCACACCCCTTGGCGCTTCTCGCTGCCCATGCCGGCGTCGAGACGCAGAGGATCCTCGCGTGAGTAACCGGCCGACGGCGGACCCTGGGCCCGTGGCCGGCCGCTGTTCAGCGCATGCGACGGCAGTTCGACAGACAGATCGGCCACCAGTGGATCCAAATCGGCGTATGTCTTGGCGTGTAGGGCGGCCTCTAGCCGGTCGTCCAGTTCAGCCATGCTCAGGCGGCCGTCCCCGGCCGCCTCCTGGAGCACCGCGGCAACCGCCTCCCGCTCGCGGTACCCGATCCGGATATTTCCTGCCAGGGAAGGATCCTGCCCCATGACCGGATTTTACCGAGGAGGTGGGAAGTCGGGCTTTCCCCTACGTGGTGGATTCGTCAGCGCGTCGGTTGGGGTCCCGTGACTCCCGCTCGGGCTCTCGAGATGATTTCTTCGACGACGGTCGATTTGGCGTCAGCGTAGTCCTGAACGTAATCCCACCGTCGGGCAGCAAGTCCACGCTTGATGCGTCGATACAGCTCAAGCTCCTCGGGTACGGCGCGCAGCCGGTCGCGGAAAAGCAACATCCGCTCCACCTCGGGGCTCCCGACGGAGAATACGTGCACCTGCACGTCCGGGTCATGATCGAATAAGAACCGATGCTCGTGCCAGTCAGGCTCCCGAAACTGGAGCACGTACCCGGCCGCCTCCAGATCCGGTAGATACGCGGGCTCATCCGCGGAGTCGGCCACCACTAGCACGATGTCGATGACCGGTTTGGCCGCAAGCCCCGGTACCGAAGTCGACCCGACATGTTCGACCTGCACCGCCCGAGGACTTAACGCCGCCTGAATGCGCTTTTGCTGATGGGCGTACTGGGTCGCCCATTCCGGATCAGGGTCCGCGAGCCGGATTGGTCCATCCGCCCTTACCGGCGCTTGCAGGAACTCAGGCTGTGGTCCATCAGACATGGCGTTCAGTATCGTCCCGGCCATGCATAGATGTGGTCTGTACACTCGCGCAACCCGGTCAGGCTATGTGTCCTGGCAGAGGGGTCAGCCTGAGTTATTGCCCCGGGGCCCGCTACATAGTCCGTGCAGTGTCCTCGCCGGCACCGATGAACGCCTCGGCGCGCCGAAGTCGGAACTCGGTCGGTAAGACTCGGACCTCCTTGATGCGGTCGACGCGAAAGAACCGGACGTCGTCACGTAGACGATCCCACGCTAAGGCGTACCAGACTGGCACGTTGTAGTAGAGGTACTGCAGCTCGATTTCGCGATCGGTAGTGGTGCGCGTCTGGTCTTCGTACCTGATGAGCGCAAGGCGTTGGTGCATGAAGGCGTCGAGCAGTGGGCGTTTGACCAGTGGTGGTGGTGGGCTGTAGGTGGATAGCACTCTCTCGGAGGCTGTCTGCCCGACAAGGATGCGGCGGCGCAGCGCGAGGATTCTCCGGGTCTGAGCCGGCGCGAAGGCCGCGCCGACCTTCCGCGTGATCGAACGCAGGTCGTCGAGCAGCAACGGCGAACCAACCTTCTCAGCGATCGTCAGGCTCAGCAGAAGACCAAGCGCCTCGGGCTCGTTCAGGTGAACCCGGCCCAGCGACCAGCCTCGCTCCAGGCGCAACCCTCCACCTCGGCCTCGGTCGCTCTCGATCGGTGTCCCCATGTCTCGTAGCACGGCCAGATCCCGCTGCAGTGTGCGGAGGCTGATACCTAGATCAGCGGCGAGTTCTGCGGCTGTCGTGACGTCGCGTTCCGCCAGGAGGCCCTTGAGCGCGTCCAGCCGCATGACTCGGCTCTGCCGGTTGTGATCACTGGCCATCGGACAAATATGACGGAAATTGTCAGGTTTGCCAATAGGCTCTCAAGGAGGAAAGGAGAGCATCAAATGCACATCGCACTGGCACCCTTCAGGCTCAAGGCTGGCGTCTCCGAGAACGTGCTGCTGACTACCTCGGACGACTTCGAGGAGAGGTTTGTCCAGAAGCAGGACGGGGTCCTCAAGCGGATTCTCGTGAAGGACACCGGCGGCGGGTATGCCGACATCGTGTACTTCGAGGACCTCGCCGCGATCGACCGGGTTGTCGAAGCCGAGCAGAACAGTGAGGCTTGCGCGGCATTCTTCTCGATCATGGACGACGACGGATCACATCGCGTATTCGAAGTACTGAAGTCTTACGAGTGAGGCCCGGAAGAGCAGGGCTGCGCCAACGAGGGCAGCGCAGCTCTGGTGGCAACCAGCAAGGGTGCACGTGTGTCAGGACAGGCATTTGACGAATATGCGCCTCGACCGTTTCGCGCTCATCACAAGACGTTCGGCGATCGCTCCATTCGACTGGCCCCTCCGCCATCAGGCTGAGCACGCGAGGCCAGTCGGTCCAGCGGTCCGGGATCACGTGGCCGGCGAAACGGCCTCGGACAATGGTCGGGTCGACCACCCATTCACCCTCGAC
>JBKOZG010000119.1:0-7414 GCA_046725775.1 Actinomycetota bacterium
ATTGTCGAGGACGGCGGGAGAACGCGCAGCTGAAGGTTCGGGCCAGATCGGTCCGGATTCCTCCTGACCTCTGAACCTCCCGATGTACCGCGAGTCCGCTCTCGGAGGCTCGACCCAGACGGAGACATTGGCCACCTCAAGGTCGAGCTTGGCGACGGCGTCATCATGCTGTTCGACGCCAAGCCTTGCTGGCCGGCCACCCCAGCTCACATGCGGGTCCATCTCGACGACGGCGTCGCGCCGTCGACTGCAGACACCGAGCACCATCGGCGCTCGGCCTACGCGAAGTGGCGGAGGCGGCGGGATTTGAACCCGCGAGAGGGTTGAGCCCTCAACCCGCTTAGCAGGCGGGCGCCATAGACCGGACTAGGCGACGCCTCCCCATATCAAGCGCTCCGCTGCAGCTGAACGCTGGGCAAGACTACTGACCCGACGATACGCGAAGCAAAGCCAATGCTTTCACCAACGCTGGTTGACAACACCAGGGGATTCGGCTGTACGACAAAGTAATTGGCGCGTTAATCCGCCAAACGCATATTGACCCAATCCGGCACGTATTGTTGAGCGGGTTTCCATTCCGGGTTGCGCATAAAGGGATGTTGATGCCAAGACAAGCAGAACGGCGTACGTGGAGCTGGCAGCTCCCGGCGGCACCTCCCGCCGCGCCCACGCGCACCGCCGCTAAAACGACGCCGCCGCGGACGTTCCGGCGAGCCGTCGCCTTAACGGTGGCTGGAACTGCCATCCCCGGACTCGGCCTGATCGCAGGGCGGCGGCGCATCGTCGGAAGCATCATCCTCGGCCTTTTCGCCGCTGGCCTGCTCGCCCTCGGCGTCTACGCAGCGTTTGACAGTGATGGCCTGCTCGCACGTGCTGTCAATCCCACGACGCTGCGCCTCGCGGCGGTTGCCTTGGTCGTGCTCGGACTCGTATGGGTGGCCGTGATCATCGCCAGCCATCTCAGCCTGCGCGACCACCCAACACGAGACCAGCGGGTGGTGGGCGGCATTCTCGTCGGCCTCCTTTCTTTCGCCGTCGCTGCTCCGATGGCGGTTGCCGCGCACTACTCCTACGTCACGGCAAGCTCAGTCGCTGCGGTGTTCCAGAGCGAGAAGGACACCAAAAGCGCGACCCGGCCGACTCTGGAGGGCGGCCAGGCCGCCGGAGAACCAGACCCGCAGAACCCCTGGGCCGGCAAGCCGCGGCTCAATATCCTGCTGCTAGGGGGCGACGCAGGGCCAGGCCGCGTCGGGACCCGCACCGACACCGTGATCTTGGCAAGCATCTACACGAAGACCGGCGACACGACGCTATTCAGTCTCCCCCGCAATGCCGCTCGCATGCCCTTCCCATCGCGCTCCCCCTTGCACAAGCACTACCCGTACGGGTTCACCAGCGGGAATGGCAACGACCCTGAATACTTCCTCAATGCGATGTACCGCAATTTGCCGCACTCGGTACCCAAGGACGTGCTTGGCCCGACGGACAATCTCGGCGCCGACGCGCTCAAGCTGTCAGTGGGTGCGGCACTTGGGTTGCCGGTGGACTATTACGTGCTGATCAACTTGGAGGGCTTCAGCCAGATGATCGATGCCCTCGGTGGCATCCAGCTCAATATCAACAACTACATCCCCATCGGCGGCAACTCAGACCTTGGCATCCCGCCGGACGGATTCCTTAAGCCGGGGCCGGATCAGAAGCTCAAAGGGTTTGACGCTCTCTGGTACGCCCGCGGCCGGTATGGCTACAGCGACTTCGACCGGATGGATCGGCAGCGCTGCGTGATCAATGCGATCATCAAGCAGGCCAACCCCACAAACATGCTCGCCCGCTACGAGGACATCGTTAAGGCCGGCAAGCAGCTCGTTCGCACCGACATGCCCCAGGAAGTCCTACCGCTGATGGTTGATCTGAGCCTGCGCGTCAAGGACGGCAATGTTCGCAGCATCGTCTTCAGGAGTGGAGAAGCTGGCTTTTACTCCACCAACCCGGACTTCAAGCGGATGCGCAAACGGGTCAAGGCAGCGCTCGGCGAAAGCAAGAAACCCGAGGCAGCGCTCGGCGAAAGCAAGAAACCCGAGGCCACCCCCACGACGCCGAAGAAATCGAAGGCTCGCTCCCCGCAGAGCGAAGACGTCAACGACACGTGCGCGTACGATCCCAAGATCGCCGCGACATCCAGGCCGTACCGCTGAAGCTAGTCGCGTCGACCAGGCCAGCTAAGACACTTGTCGGTAGCCGCGGTCGGCGTCCAGACGCTGCTGGATCTCCACGATCAGCGCGGAGAACGTAGCATCGGTTTCAGCCCGCGGGTTGACGACGGTCACGTCTGAGCCGCTTCCAGGCTTGGTGATCAACAACAGTCGCTGCCCCTGACGCCTGACGATGTCAATCGTTGACCAGCCGACGACTCGACGACGCCGCCCATTGCTGATCGTGATCGAGTCTGGATCCAAGATCAATGTGGTACGCAGCCGCACGGTCATCGCGACCGCGACGACAGCAAGCGCGACAGCAAAGATCATGAGGGTTACGCCCGTAATTATGACGACCTGCGGCAGATCGAGGGCACTGCCGAGAACTATCATGCCCGCTGCGATTACAGCCGCTCCAGCGCTGATCGCCAATGAGCGCACCGGAGGCGGGGCCGTCAACGTGAACCGCGCATCCTGAGGTCGTGGGCCGCCTGAATCGCTCACCGCTGCAGATTACCGGTCCAATTATCAGAGCGACAGCAGCTCACGACTGGCTGGCTGCAACCAGCTGCTTACGAGAGCGGCGAGGGTGGGATTCGAACCCACGGAACGGTCTCCCGCTCGGGCGCTTTCAAGGCGCCTGCACTAGTCCACTATGCGACCTCGCCAGCGCGGTCTGGAGCTCGCGAGCTCGGCGA
Source organism: Actinomycetota bacterium (assembly GCA_046725775.1). Lineage (GTDB taxonomy): Bacteria > Actinomycetota > Actinomycetes > Propionibacteriales > Propionibacteriaceae > Microlunatus. The sequence continues at coordinate 2,894 of JBKOZG010000119.1, forward strand.
GCATCCAGAGCCTAGCCGACTCCGAGGTTGGCCTGTGGCACGCTGAGGGCGTGAAAGCCATCGTGGCACGGGAACCCGGTCCTCCAGACGTGCTCGAACTCCAGGAGGTCGGGACACCCATCCCGCGTCCCAATGAGGTGTTGATCAAGGTTGCCGCGGCGGGCGTCAACCGCGCAGATCTGCTGCAGCGGCAAGGGCGTTACCAGCCCCCTCCCGGCACGAGCACGATCATCGGACTCGAGGTGTCCGGGACGGTCGCCGAGGTGGGTGAGGAGGTTTCCAACTGGGCGGTCGATGATCTCTGTGTCGCACTCTTGGCTGGCGGCGGCTACGCCGAATACGCCGCCGCGCCCGTAGGTCAGGTTGTGCCACCGCCGCTTGGGGTGGAGCTTGTCGCGGCGGCGGCCGTGATCGAAGTCGCAGCGACCGTCTACTCGAATGTCGAGTTCGTCGGCCTTGCTGCTGGTGACTGGCTTCTGGTGCATGGCGGCGCAGGTGGCATTGGTTCGTTCGCCATCCAGTACGCGAAGAGCATCGGTGCGACGGTGATCACGACTGCGGGAAGTGAGGACAAGCTGCGCTTCTGCCGATCAATTGGTGCCGATCACGCGATCTCCTACCACGATGATTGGCCGGCCGCTGTACGACGCGTAGCCGCCGACGGCGTGCACATGATCTTGGACAATATGGGCGCGAAGTACCTTGATGATCATGTTGGGCTGCTCGCGACGGGTGGGGCACTGGTCACCATCGGTTTGCAAGGTGGTCGCAAGGGCACACTCGACCTGGCCTCCTTGTCAAGGACCCGTGGCCTTATAACCGCGAACTCGCTGCGCGCCCGACCTGTCGAGGAGAAGGCAGCGATCTGCCGCGGTCTTGTCCAGAATGTCTGGCCGCTGATCGCCGACAACACAATCAAGCAGCCACCGCTGACAGTGTTTCCACTGGCCGAAGCCGCTGGCGCGCACGCTCGTCTGGAATCGGGCAAGAACATCGGCAAGATCGTGCTCGCGGTCGCGCGCTAGCACCAGCCTCGCGTTCTCCGCGCGTGCCGCGGATCTCCCGCAGAACCACACTTCAGCCGCAATGTGGGGTCAGCGCTGAGCGTAGGACGACCATCTGGGGCCGCGCTCGGGTGGGATTCTGCGAAAAGTGCCACAGGGCGGGAGCGTGTGCGAGACCACGGATTACGAGGTCCAGGCCCGCCAGAGGCGGGCGTATTCGCCATTGGCCGCCACCAACTCTTGATGGCTACCGAGCTCTGCGATCCTGCCGTCGATCACGACCGCAATCCGGTCGGCATCATGCGCGGTGTGCAAGCGGTGCGCGATCGCGACAACACTACGGTCCTGGAGCAGCGCCGCCATCGAGCCCTCCAGATGTCGAGCCGTACGCGGGTCGATCAGTGACGTGGCCTCATCCAGCACCAGCGTGTGCGGGTCCGCGACAACCAAGCGAGCCAGCGCAATCTGCTGCGCCTGCGCCGGCGTCAACTTCTGGTGGCCGGACCCGAGCAGGGTGCCAAGCTGTTGGGGCAGGCGTTCTACCCAGTCCCAGGCATCGACGGTGCGCAGCGCCTCGATCACCACATCGTCAGGCGACGACTCTCGAGCCAAGATGATGTTGTCACGCACCGTACCAACAAACACATGGTGTTCCTGAGTCACCAACGCAACCTCAGTCCGCAGCACAGGCAGCGGCAGCGCGGTGAGCTCGACGCCACCCACCTTGACCGAACCGGTACGCGGCTTGTGGATCCCCGACAGCAGCCGGCCCAGTGTTGACTTGCCGGAGCCGCTGGGCCCAACAATTGCCAGCCGCTCCCCGGGACGCAGCGCCAGGTCGATGCCATGCAGCACATCGTCATCATCGCGATACGCGAAGCGCAGATTCCGGCCCACGAGCTGGTTGCCAGAAGGCAACTCGTCGCCCTCTTCGCGGTCCTTGGGCACTGCTGCAATGCCAAGCAGTCGGCACGTCGAGGCGATGCCAACCTGCAGCCGGTCCACGTTGCGGATCAGCCGATCCAGTGGCTCCACGAGCGCCTGCACGTAGAGCGTCGCGGCTGTCACTTGACCCAAGCTCACCCAGCCATTCATGTAGCCGATGCCGCCAAGGATCAGCACCAGAGGCAGCGGTGTGTCGTACGCAAAGCCGATCACGATGAACAGCAAGTTGCGGAGGGTCATCGTGTACCGCTCAGCCTGTGCGGACACCGCGATGTCCTCATCGCCGTGCTCGATGCGATTCCGCTGTAGCCCAAGGGCTTCGACCGTACGCGCGCCCTCGACGCTTTCGGTGAATGTGGAGTTGATCTGCGAGTAGGTGCCACCCTCGGAGATATAGCCCTTCGGCGCACGCTTCAGGTAGCGCCTCGCAGCGATGATCAACAACGGCGACGTCACCAGTAGCGGCACGGTCAGCAGTGGCGAGTTGATCAGCATGGCGACCACTGTGAGCAACGTGGTCATGCCGGCGATCACCGATTCAGGCAGGCCGAAGCGGACGCTCATGCTCATCGTGCCAACATCGCGCGTCACCCGGGTGACCAGGTCACCAGTGCTCGCGCTCTCGACCCTGCCCAACGGCAGCCCGAGGACCGTTCGTACCACGTACTCGCGTGCCTCCGACAGCAAATCCTGGCCAAAGATCACCGACGTCCACAGCGCGAAGAAGGTCAAGAATGCCTGCATCACGACGACGCCAGCGACCGCCAGAGCCAGCCCATTGAGCGTCGCTGCCACGGTGTCGCCAGCTGAGACAGCGTCCACCAGCGAACCAAGAATCCGCGGTACAACCAGCCCAGCAATCGCAGCCAGCGCATGCAACAGCAGCAGCGCGGTGATCATCCAGCGCCTCCTGCTCAGCAAGCGGGAGGTGAAGGCACCCACGTCGCGCCGGTCTGCCACGGGAAGACCCAGGTCAGGTTTGCGCGAGTCTGCGAAGAACTCTTCGGCCCGCCGTTCACGTAGCAGATGACGCTGCCGCCAGGCCCGCAACCGCGATGCGGGTGAGCCGCTCTGCGGGGGCAGCAACGCTTCAGGCACTTGCGGCGTCGACGCCGTGGACTTCCAGGTCTCCGTCGAACCGTGCAGACCGGTATGCAGATCAGTCATCGGAGTGCGCCGCCTCTGCACTGCGAGTGTGGGTCGCGCGAGGAGTGCCCGAAGTGGGAGCCTCGTCAAGGGCGCGCGCCACCGTACGCCGGTAGCTCGGGCTCGCCTGCAGCAGTTCCTCGTGCGTCCCGTACGCGACGATCTGCTTGTTGACCAGAAACGCAACCCGGTCGGCATGATGCAGCAGCAGCGGCGACACCGTTGCCACGATGGTCGTTTTGCCGCGGCGATGGGCTACCAGCCGCTCAGCGATCAGCGCCTCGGTATGCGCGTCGACCGCCGAAGTCGGATCAACCAAGATCAAGATCTGGGGATCGAGCCCGAGCACTCGTGCCAGCACCACCCGTTGCCGTTGGCCGCCGGACAGTCCGCGACCACGCTCGTCGATCCGGCCCTGCCAACCTCCGCGCGAACCGGCAAACACATCTTCTGCTGCGGCGACACGCAGTACCGTCTCGGCCTCGGCGAGGCTGAGACGTCCGTGCGGATCGATGGCGGACTGCAGCGTGCCCGCGAAGACTTGGCTGGCGGTGTCGCTGACCACGATCCGCTCCCGCACTTGATCAATACCTACATCGGCGAGGTCTACCGTGCCTAGACTCACTCCCCACTTCTGCCCGGCGAGCTCCTGGTCTCGCGCGGCGAGCCGGGCTCGATCGGCGCGCTGCTGTTTTCGCGCCCGACGGGCAGCGCGGCCCTTGAGAGCATTCGTGACGTCCAGGCTCAGCGGTTCATGGTCAGCCGGTAGATAGCGGCCGAGCCGGTCGGCCAGCGCAGCCGAGTCGTCCGGGAGTGCTGAGACGATGATCGTGAACGCCCCCGGCTCAGCGACGAACCCCGACTCTTGATCATGCAAGACAGCGCGGTCGGGCAACCTCAACGGCTGCCGTGGCGCCTGCCACGGCGGCTGCTGGTCCAGCACGGCAACGGTCTTGCGCGCCGAGACCACGGTGCGCACCCACTTCTGCGCCAGCTCAAAAAACGTCTGAATGGGCCACACCATGAAGATCGCGTAGCCGAAGAAGCTGATCAACTGGCTGACGCTGAGGCCTCCGGCCACAACCTCACCGGCCCCCAGCCAGGTCAAGGCAACCAGGAACAGACCGGATAAAAGCACACCTGTCGCCTCGACAGCGGCCTGCCAGACACCCGCGGAGACCGCGGCCTGCCGGGTGTGTTGCGACTGTTCGGTGTAGTTACGGGCGAAAGTCCGTTCGCCGCCGATACCCCGGAGGATCCGCAGGCCGCCCACGATGTCGGTTGCCATGGACGTCAGATCCGACGTCCTGCTGCGGTCGATCTCTTCACGGCGCTGCAGCGGCCGGAGCAACGGCATCGCGAACAACACGATCAACGGTGCCGTGAGCAGCACAACGATGCCGAGCTTGACCGATGTCCAGAGCAC
>JBKOZG010000453.1:0-7855 GCA_046725775.1 Actinomycetota bacterium
GGGCCAGTCCGATTCCGTAGCTGCGGGTGCCCTCGAGCCCGACCACCATCCGCAGGCCGGGGGCATGCTCGGCGACCCAGGCGATCGCTTCGGCAAAGCCGCGCTCGTCGTTGCCGATCATCAGCGTGGCGATGGTTGCGCAACTGGGCGCGGTCAATTCAAGGGCGTGCGTGTCGCGGTGCGTGTCGCCGCCGACGACGGCGTCGACAACCTCTGCCAACAGGGGCATGCGGCCTCGGATCTGCTTCCAGGCATAGCGTCTGTGGGGTCGGCGCCGGCCTGAGTGGAGTCACCGAGCGGCATATCTGTGACAGTCACGTGCGCGTGGCACGGACAGGTTTCTAATCAAGCCAACCGGTAGCTAGGCCGGTGCCGGCACTGCCGGGAACAAGTCAGATGAAACGCTTCCGCGGCCAGATCCGTAGCGAGCCACCCGACATCACCGGCCCCGATCCACCGACAGCCGAGACGGCAGCGGCTCCCGGTACAGCTGCGGGGTCAGCTTCTGCGCCCCTGCCGTGTCATAGGGGCCGCCACCGCTAGCTGCAGTCTACGCCGTCGGTGCTCGGCAGCGATGACACGATGTGGTGCTCGCTTGGCCCGCCGGAGCCAACCGAGATCGTCTCGAAGCACGCGGTGACCTCGCCGGAACGTCGGCCAGCGCTGCGCCGGGGCCTGGCAGAACCTGCTCTGGGCTTACCAAGCAACGCCCGCAGGGTGGCATCGGAGTCGGCGGAGTGCAGGTGCTGGGTGCCGCCGCTGTTCGGCGGTGACATTTGTCACCCCCCTTACCAACGGCCCTACGGGTGCTGATCCAGCCGGCCTTGGTCGTCGACAGCCGAGTCGAACGCTGTTCGGCTCCATGCCGAACACACGCACCTCACGGACTGGCCAAGTCAAGACCGTCGACGGGGCGGACGCCGGCGAACGACTTGGTCGTCAGCCGGGCGGCGAGGTAGCCCTGGTGTCACGAGCTCGTGCCCGGGCAGCACGTCGTGTTGATCATTGTCGCCGCTGGCGGTGGCCCTACCCTGGTTGCAGCTGCTGACCTCGACGTGCGGCGATTGCCACAAGATCATCTTTCGTTTGTCGCGTGCTCCATCACCGTGATGATCAAAGGCAAGGGTGACCCGTGATCTGGCTCTGCTCGGGCGCCCAACGATGATCAGCTCGCCGGCCTCGTGTGGAGCCTCGATAATCAGCTGTCACAACGCTGCGGTCGCGCGTTGGGAGCGAGTCCGCGTCGCCCGGCCTCGCGTTCGGGCCCTGGCTGCTGTTGGGAGCCCGGCCAGGGTCGGCGGGACCGGCGCAGTCTAGATGTCGTTTATCTCGCCCGTGTCAAGATCGACTAGCCCCAGTCGTGGATGATGCCGACCTGTCGCCTCGATTGGTCTCAAAGCAGCGACTTCCGCCGCATTGTGGTCCTCCCGGGTGCGTCGGTTGATCTCGGCGGGTGTGGCGGCCTTTCGGCAGTTCTACCGACTCCTCGAAGGCCAAGTCATCGACGCCACCATGCGACCCTGCCTCTTCCCGAAATTTGCTGGATCGCCGGCCGACCCTGATCCGTGCGTACGTCGAAAAGCGATCCGAACTGTCGCCTGCAGCGAGTGGGTTGGGGGGGCCGTAATTTCTACCGTGGTTGAGTCCCACGATCACGGAGAAACTGCCATGTCTGCCCGTCTCAGCCGCCGCACTTTGTTGGCTGGTCTGGCTGCCATGCCCGCCCTCGCACTGGTGGGCTGCGATGACGATCGGACCAGCGCAGCTCCGATCAGCACCGCCGGCACTCTCGACTTCGCCAACCGGCTCCGAATACCAGCACCGGCCGAGTCCACAATGGATGACGATGGTGTCCGGATATTCCGGCTGAGCGCCAGCACCGGATCGGCCGAATTTTTCGCTGGGGTATCGACGGCAACCTGGGGCTACACCGACGGCCGATACGACACTGGCTATCTCGGCCCCACACTTCGGGCAGCTCGTGGCGAGCGAGTTCGGGTGATCGTGGAGAACCGGCTGTCGGAGATCACCACCGTGCACTGGCACGGAATGCACCTTCCAGCACGCAATGACGGTGGCCCGCACCAGTTCATCGCTCCCGGCGGGCATTGGCAGCCAGAGTGGTCGATCGATCAGATGCCGGCAACCCTGTGGTATCACCCGCATCCACATGGCCAAACCGAGGGCCAGGTGACGCGGGGGCTCGCAGGACTGTTCTACCTCGATGACGGCACGAACTCGGTCCTGCCCCATCGATACGGGATCGACGACATCCCGATAATCCTGCAAGACCACACCTTCGACTCCCGCGGGCAGTTCAAGCTGCGCGGCCGAGCAGTCAACGGTCTGCTGGGAGACAAGATCTTGGTGAACGGGACGTACAACCCACACGTACTGGTCACTAGCCGACGGGTCCGGCTCCGCATCCTCAACGCTTCAACTGGCCGGATCTACCATTTGGCGTTCGCCGACGACCGCGAGTTCGCCCTTATCGCAACCGACTGCGGCTTCTTGCCGTCACCCCAGCGGACCCGCCGCCTGCTTCTCTCGCCCGCCGAACGGGCCGAAATCGTTGTGGACCTGCGACCTGGCGAGCGGCCTGTACTCAGCTCAGTGCCGTGGGATCTGAACATGATCACCCCGCTGACCAATGGCGCCGGGGGGAACGATCACCTTGACCTGCTTCAACTTCGGGCTGCGACCTCCCTCAGCGAAGGCGTCCCGCTGCCGGATCTGCTGAGCCGCAGGCCGGCCGTCGCAGTTGACGACGTGGTTGCCCGTCGGGCGTTCGAGCTCGACGGGCGCGAGATCAACGGTCATCAGATGGACATGTCTCGAATAGACACTGTGGTTGGCGCCGGCACCGCCGAGCTGTGGACCGTAGGAAACACGCATAACCAGCCGCACAACTTCCATATCCACGGCGTGGCGTTTCAGATCGTTCCGGACGGGGCGACCAGCCCTGATCCTCAGCTCGGCTGGAAGGACACCGTGCTACTAGCCGCCGACGCGTCGGTCCAGTTGGCGGTCGTTTTTCCGCCGTATCCAGACCCAACGGCCCCATACATGTACCACTGCCACCTGATGTGGCACGAGGACCAGGGAATGATGGCGCAGTTCACCGTGGTGGACGCCAACCAAGTGGGCTCGGCGCCGCGGACCCTGCAAGCCGACCATCAGCATCCTGGCTGACCCAGTGAGATTCCTAGCATCACACTCAGCAAAGGAGACCGATCATGTCTGCCAGCAATATTCCATCGAAGTCGCCAAGCACCAGCAAACGGCGTCCCGTCATGATCATCGCCATGTTGCCGGTCGGGGCGATTCTGGGCTTCCTCGGCGGTCTCTTGATCGAGATCATCGTCGGACTCATCGCCAGGGCGGTGTTCAGTGCCGAGCGTCCCGCAGCTTTCTCCATGCGGTTCCTCGGCTCACTACCCGGCCTCGGCTCCTTGATCGGCGCGATCCTGGCGCCCATCCTGTACGGCCGCGTTGCGTCGTCGGAGTAGACCCCTCTCACGTCGAACAAGTGTCCGGATCGAGAGGCAAAGCCGTCTGTAATCGCAGACGCCTAGAGTGAGTAAATGGCGAGAAAGACGGCTCTCGTCGGTCGCTCGGGAGCGTTGAAGATGCCGCCGGCGTTGGTTGACGGCCTGCTCGGATATGCGGTGGCTATGGCCGTTGGCGTGGCCGTGTTTACGAGATCGGCCGACCGTCAGCCCGGCCCAGCGACGGCGTACCTTTTCGCTCTTGGTTTCGGGTTGATCTTGCTCATCCGCCGGCAACACCCGGTGCTCGTTCTGATCCTCACTTCACTCGGAATTTGTGTGTACTACACGCTGCAATTCCCTCCCATCGGTCTCGCCCTGCCGATCGCTGTGGCGCTGTTCTCGGCCGCAGACGCCGGTCACCTTCGAATCAGCATGGTGGTCTCGGCGATCCTGGTGACGCTGACGGTGTATTTCCAGGTGAAGGGCGGGCGAGGCGTTGGCCAACTTCTCGGTTATGAGCTGCCACCAGTTATCGCCTTAATCGGAGCGTCGCTGGCCTTGGGAGATGGGGCGCGGTCTCGTCGGCTGCTCAAGGAGTCGCAGCGCGAGCGGGAGCGCCAGGCGAGGCTGGAGATGGAGCGCCGCGCGACCGACCAGCGAACCGAGGAGCGGCTTCGGCTCGCCCGCGACCTGCATGATGCGCTTGGCCACAACGTCGCAATGATCTCACTGCAGTCGGCGGTGGCCGCCGAAGCATTGCCGGAGCGGGTGCCGGAGGCTCAACGGGCGGTAGCTGAGATCCGCAACATCGGCGTCGCTACCATGGCGGAGCTGCGAGCGACGGTCCGGCGCCTCCGCTCGCTGGATTCGGCGGTGGAGCTGCCGGCCATCCTCGACGAGCTCCCCGCACTCGCTGAGCACGCCCGCGGCAACGGCCTGGATGTGCAGATTGTCGAGGCCGGCGGTCACCGAGAGGTGCCCAATGCGCTGGGCCTAGCGGCATACCGAATCGTTCAGGAGGCGTTGACCAACATCATCCGGCACGCGAACGCCGCCACTGTCGTCGTGACGCTTGAGCGAGGCCGGGATGCGCTCACGGTCACCGTCCGCGACGACGGGCAAGGCCCGGCGGAATACGTAATTGGAAACGGTATACGAGGTATGCGTGAGCGAGCAGCCGAGTGGGGTGGCCAGCTCACGGTGACGAGTTCCGGTCGTGACTCTGGCACCGTCGTGACCGCCACGCTGCCCTGGCCACAGTCCGCAGAGACGCGGTCAGACGCGTGATTCGGGTAGTTGTGGCCGACGACCAGGCCCTGGTACGGAGTGGACTGCGCGCCCTGCTCGGGAACAGTGACGACATTCAGGTCGTCGGAGAGGCCAGCGACGGTCGTGCGGCGGTCGCCGTTGTGACTCGTACTCAGCCCGATGTCGTGCTGATGGACGTGCGTATGCCTCGGCTCGACGGGATCACAGCCACTCAGCGGATCACCGCGGATCCGCATCTGTCCGGAGTGGCGATCATCATACTGACAACGTTCGATGAGGACGACCAGATTTTCTCGGCGATCCGCGCCGGCGCCTGCGGTTACCTCCTGAAGGACGTAGAGCCGGACGCCCTGCGCGAGGCGATCCGAATCGTGGCAGCCGGAGATGCCTTGCTGTCGGCGTCGGTCACTCGAAAGGTTATTGAGGGCATCGTTTCCGGCCCGGCGGGTGTTGCCGATAGTGGCCGGATCAAGGAGTTAACTGAGCGCGAACGCGAGGTGCTGGCCGGAGTTGGCCGCGGTCTGTCGAACGATGATATCGCGGCGGAAATCCACATCAGCCCAGCCACCGCTCGGACGTATGTGAGTCGGATGCTGACGAAACTAAGGGCACGGGACCGCTCCCAGCTAGTTGTTATCGCCTACGAGACAGGCCTGGTGACCCCGGCCGGCACCTGGGGGCAACCGGCCGACCCTGATCCGGCGTACGTCGAGAAGCGATCGGAACTATCGCCTGCAGCGAGTGGGCGGTGGGCGCCTTAATTCCTACTGTGGCGGGCGTACGAGTCCCTCGACCACGGAGAACTGCCATGTCTGCCGCGCGAGCGGATCGCCGAGCACCCTTCGGGCGAACCGGCAGCTATGGCAGGCCCCGGGGTTGGCGGGTGTGCGTCGGCTGGCTCATGGCCATGCTCGTCGCAGCCGTGGGTGCCCCGGTTGCACCAGCGGCCGCCGAGCCGGAGCCCATCAGGACCACCGACGTGACATTCGTCGGCGGCGAGGGTGTGATCCTGCACGGGATCGTGGTGGCGCCGAGACCGAGCGGGAAGCGTCGACCAGCCTTGGTCATGCTGGAGGGAGCGGGGAACCGCGGGCGGCAAGAACTCCGACCAGCCGCGGAGGTGTTGGCCCGGCATGGCGTCATCACGCTCATCTACGACAAACGGAAGGTCGGCTACAGCCTCTTGCAGCGCGACTACGGCTTGCTCGCCGCCGACGCTGTCGCGGCGGTGGCACTGTTGGCGACCCAACGCGACGTCGACCCATCTCGCCTCGGATTGTGGGCCCAATCAGAAGGAGCCTACGTCGCCCCGCTCGCCTGCAATCGGTCGAGCGCGATCAAGTTCGTGATCACAGTCGGCGCGATCGGGGTGACCCCAGCGGTGCAGACTTCCTGGGGCTACGACCAGTTCCTCCGCCACGCGGGCGTAGGCGCTGGGCTGCCCCACACCCTGGAGATCACCGCGCTTCGGACGATGATCAGCGCCGGTCTGTTCCCCGAGGCCAACTTCGACCCGGCCCCGGCCTGGCAACAGCTACGGCAGCCGGTGCTCGCTGAGTGGGGTGAGTTTGACCGGGTCGCCCTCCCCCGGGAGAGCAGCACGGCCATCGAAGAAGCACTGCGCCGCGGAGGCAACACCCGCTACACGATGCGATTTATCAGCGGCGTCCGCCATAACCTCAGCCTCACCGCGGACGGCGGCTTCGACCGGATCACGTCACTACCAGCCGACTACGGGACTTACGAGCGCCACTGGATCGACGACCTCTCACGCACCGAGCCATCGCGACTGGGCAATCCACCCAAGACCGGGACACCGCCGCCAGTGCTGGTTCCGCTGAGCGGTGCCGCGGCCTTCATCCACCTCGGCGTGATCTTGGCCCTGGCGATGGTTTTCGCGTTCTACCCCCTCGCTGGCCTGGTGGGCCATATCCGCAGGCGCTCCATAGCCCCGGGGTTGGGCGGCACCCAACGCCTGCTCGTTGCCGCCGGCTTGTTCACCACGCTCGGCCTCCCGATCTACCTGCTGTTCTTGATGATCACGGCTGCAAATGTCATCGGGCCCGTGGTCGTGGGTCGTCCGCTCACGTGGCTATTGCTCCAGGGGTCAACGGCCACTGTCGGCGTCTGCACAGCCGTCATCGCCGTCAGGTGGTGGCGTTCCCGCCACCGTGGCGAACGGACCGATCATCATCGGCTGATCCTGGTGGCGGCGGGCGTGGTTCTCGTCGGCTGGGCGGGCTATTGGGGTTTGCTAGTGCCCTGAGAGAGGTGCAGTCGGCGACAGGCAGGCTACCTCCTCCCTCGGTGGCGCTGGCGAGTGACGGCCGTGGGCGGTCGCCGTGGCCGTCATCAGCCCGATGTCGTGTTGAAGGTCGTGCGGTCAGTGGCCTAAAGAAATGGGCAACGTGCCAGCGTAAATTGGTGTGACTCCGGTCGACCCCTGGCTGTGCTTGTTGCTGTACTTGCAGATCCAGCCAGCGCCCATCGGCCAAGAAATGCCCTCTGACAAGGGAGAATAGTGGAGCCAAGGGGACTCGAACCCTAATCCCTTGCTTGCAAAGTGACGGCCTTCGCCGCTTTGAGCATCGCCGAGGCGCGCTGTGTGTGTCGAAGGCTCGCTGATCGCCGCCGAACGGCGACGGCGTTGCTGTACTTTGCTGCTGTACCTGATTCGCCAAGGCAGCGACTGCAGGAGCCCGTATGCCAGCCCCCGGGCCCGCGACGCCGCCATGCACAACCCCCGGGCAACTGGTCCGCACTAAGCAGGGATAGAACCGGAACGTTGCCGAGTGCGAGGCGCTCTCGAAACGATCGCTGGCACGCCAGGCCTTCGGCGTTCAACCTTGAACGAGCAACGACCACGATTGACTCGCGGACCTGGCCGATCGAGCCTCAAGTGAGTGCCCTGAGCATGGCTCCTTGGCCAGACCGATTATGATCATCCAACGACCAGCCAGACCCTGGTGAACCACAGCCGTACCAACGCGTCGTGATCGACGTGGCCTTGCCAGGAAACCTCGCCCGAGGGTTCAGAGGGCGAGCGCCCGGGTCACCACCACCTCCGGTTTCACGAGCACGCGACCGTTTGGCGG
>JBKOZG010000076.1:0-9477 GCA_046725775.1 Actinomycetota bacterium
GATCGAGGCCGCGACCGTGACTGGTGTCCCGCCGATACGGAACTGATCTCTCAAAAACTGACGCCGGTCACGCTCAGCTGGCAAATGCATGGCGTATCGCGCGAATGAGTGTCAGTTATTGAGGTCTACTCCCCGGGCCAGGTGACTTCCGCGCTCACAGCAGAGGGCGCAGTGGGCTCAGCACCGTCTCGGAGAACTTCACCATGGCGTGCCGGCGTTCCCAATCGGCCAGGGTCAGCTCGATGGAATTGGAGGAGTCGATAGCGAAGATTTCTTCCATCTGCCGCGCCACGGCGGGATTGAGGACCTCCATGTTGATCTCGTAGTTTCCGAGCAGGCTGATCCGGTCGATGTTTGCCGTGCCGATGGTCGACCATTGACCGTCGATAGTGGCGGTCTTCGCGTGCACCATGGCGCCCTGATATAGGAGCAGCCGTACGCCGTTGCGGAGCAGCTGGCTGTAGAAGCCGCGGGACAGCCAGTCAGCCACGATGTGGTTGGACTCGGCGGGAATGATGATCCGTACGTCAACACCGCGACGTGCGGCTCTGACGAGGCCCGCGAGGACGTCCTCGTCGGGGATGAAGTAGGCGTGAGTCAGGTAGATGTGACGGGACGCCCGGTCGATTGCATTCAAATACATCCCGCGAATGGGATAGACCATGTTGCGCGGCATGTTCCGATGAATCCGAATGTCCGGCTGCCAGGTGGCGCTGCCGAAATCGGGCAGTGCGGCGCGCCGTCGCCCAGACCATAGATTCCAGAAGTCAATGAAGGCGTTCTGCACGTCCCACACGATGTCGCCGGTGAGTCGGGCATGGGTATCACGCCAGTCGGTGGCGTAAAGGCTCCCGATGTTATAGCCGCCGAGGAACGCGACGAGGTCGTCGACCACCAGCAGCTTGCGGTGATCGCGGCCGGTGTTGCGCGGGAAGCGAAAGCCGGATGCGATCAGCGGATGGCGGCGTACCGCGACGTTCTTGGGGAACACGAAGAAGGAGGGCGGCACCACGAGGTTGGCGAACTCATCGAAGACGATATAGACCTTGACCCCGCGATTCGCTGCCTCGATCAGCGCGTCCTTGAACGCATGACCAACCGCGTCAGCTTTCCAGATGAAGCTCTCGAAAAAGATCCGCGACTTAGCCTGTCTGATGGCGTTCAGCATGTCGCGATAGAGGTCTTCACCATAGGTATATACGGTGACCTCCGATCCGCCCACCGTGACCGAGCTGGGCGGAAGTCGCGGGAAGGTTACCGGCTTGCGGAGCCGCTTCCGGCGGTAGTCGACCACGACGAGGCCGAGTAAAGTGGCCCCTTGCACTGCGGCCACGGCTAAAACGATGCGCTTGAGCAGCGCACCGAGTGAGATCGTAGGCACCCGCATAGCGACCAATTTACGCTGGCGCCAGGCGGAGCAGGCGCCGCAAGGCGGTCAAATGGTGTCGTTGCTGATGTCTAGGGTGGGCTGCGTTATGACGAAACTCCGCGGACGCGAAGCGGGCCGCTACCCTAGCGGCGAGCGGCTATGACGAGTACCACGCAGGCCAAGCCGGCGCGACTGACCGCCGAACAACTGCTCGAAGGACTGAACCCGCCACAGCGGGAGGCAGTGCTACATGAGGGCGGTCCGGTGCTCGTGGTGGCCGGCGCCGGTTCGGGCAAGACCCGAGTGTTGACCCGACGGATCTGCTATCTGGTGAGTCAGCGGCGAGTTCACCCCGCCTCAATTCTCGCCATTACCTTCACCAACAAGGCAGCGGCCGAGATGCGCGGCCGGGTAATGGACCTGGTGGGTAACCGGGCCAAATTGATGTGGGTCTCCACCTTTCACTCCGCCTGCGTTCGGATCCTGCGAGCGGAGATCGGCCGATTCAACATGGCACGGACGTTCTCGATCTATGACGATGCCGATTCCAAGCGGCTGATGCAGCTGGTGGCCCACGATCTTGATCTTGATCCGAAGCGTTTCCCGGTGCGCGCGATCATGAATTGGGTGTCGGCTTGCAAGAACGAGCTCGTCGATCATGAATCGGCAGCCTCCCGAGCGCGCTCGCCCATGGAGGAGAGCTACGCCGAGGCGTACCGGGAATATCAGCGACGGCTGATCACGGCCAACGCGCTGGACTTCGACGACCTGATCATGACGACAGTGCACTTGTTCCAGGCTTTTCCTGAGCTCCGCGAGCAGTATCGCCGCCGCTTCCGGCATGTGCTAGTTGATGAGTACCAGGACACAGACCACGCTCAGTACGTCCTGATCAGGGAGCTCTGTGCGATTGATCCCCAAACCGATCCAGGTGTGGTGGCCATCCAACCACCGGAGCTCATGGTGGTTGGTGACTCGGACCAGTCGATCTACGCCTTCCGCGGTGCGACCATCCGCAATATCAACGACTTCGAGTCGGACTTTCCAGGGGCGAGAGTGATCCTGCTCGAGCAGAACTACCGGTCGACGCAGACCATCCTGAGTGCAGCCAACGCGGTCATCACACGCAACGAGAACAGGAAGCCCAAGAACCTGTGGTCTGATGCCGGCGACGGTGAGCAGCTCATCGGCTATGTCGCCGACACCGAGCATGATGAGGCCCAGTTCGTCGCCGCGGAGATCAAGAGGCTCAACGAGAATGGCGGGCACCGGTACGGTGATGCGGCGGTGTTCTATCGAACCAACGCCCAGTCCCGAACGTTTGAGGAAGCGTTCATCCGGGCCGGTATGCCGTACAAGGTGGTCGGTGGCGTTCGGTTCTACGAGCGGCGCGAGGTGCGCGACGCTATCGCATACCTCCGCGCCATCGCCAACAGGGCCGACGACGTCTCGCTCCGCCGAATCCTGAACGTTCCCAAGCGGGGTCTCGGTGATCGAGCCGAAGGCGCAGTGGCTGATCTGGCGGCTCGGGCGGGCATTAGCTTCGGTGATGCGCTTCGCCGGGTCGATGAGATAGCTGGTCTGGCGTCCCGCTCAGCGAATCAGCTCAACGCTTTCGCCAAGTTCCTTGACGACCACGAAGCGATGGTGGCCGAAGGACTGCCGGCTGACGCCATCTTGACCAGCGTGCTGGACCGGTCGGGCTATCTGGCGGAGCTGCACAGCTCAACCGATCCACAGGACGAGACTCGGCTGGAGAACCTGAAGGAGCTGATCACAGTCGCGCGCGAGTTCGTCACCGGCGTCGCAACCCTGACGGTGCCGGAAGAGGAGTTGGACGAGTACGGGGGCCTTCCGGGCGAATCCAATACGCCGTTGGAGGGTGATGTCGCTGCGGCACTCGACCCGGAGGCCGACCTGGCGGCGGGAGCGGCTGAGCCTGATGCGTCGCTGGGCGCCTTTCTGGAGCGAGTGGCGCTCGTCGCGGACTCCGACCAGATCCCCCATGCACCGGACGAGGCAGATGCCGGCGTCGTCACCTTGATGACCCTGCACACTGCAAAGGGCCTGGAGTTCGACACGGTCTTCCTCACCGGTTGTGAAGACGGTGTTTTTCCACATCAGCGAGCGATTGCGGAGCGCACCGGCAACGAGTTGGCGGAGGAACGGCGGCTCGCGTACGTCGGCATCACGCGTGCCCGCAAGCGGCTCTACATCTCTCGAGCTATCGCTAGGTCCTCCTGGGGCGCTCCGCAGCACAATCCGCCAAGTCGGTTCCTGAACGAGGTGCCGAGCCAGCTAGTCGAGTGGCGGCGTACGGAAGCTGCGGTCACCAGCTGGCGAAACACCTCCGTGACCGCAACCCAGACCTGGCGGAATGCCGTCGGCTACGGCGCGAAGCCGACCATTCGTGAGATCCCGTCGCTGGTGGCGGGAGACAGAGTGCTGCACACCACCTTTGGCATGGGGACGGTTGTGGCGACCTCGGGCGAAGGCGACAAGGCGATGGCAGATGTGGACTTTGGGTCTTCAGGACTCAAGCGGCTGTCGCTGCGATACGCACCGCTTGAGAAGCTCTAACGTCGACTAGGGGCTGACTCCGTGGGCCCTCAGCCACGGAACTGGGTTGACTGCACGGTAGATGTCACCGGGTGCCACGCCAGCCGGGTAAACCTCGAAGTGGACGTGAGCCCCGAAGGTCCTTCCGGTCAGGCCCACCGCGCCGACGTTCTGGCAGGCCGACACAGTCTGGCCGACGCGGACCGAGACGTAAGACATATGCGCCAGCAGTGTGTGGGTGCCATTCGCATGCTTGATCGCGACGTAGTTGCCCGCCCAGCCGCTGGCAGGTCCAATCCCGGCGTTGGTGACGACCCCCTCCGCAGGAGCGTGCAATGGCGTACCGACGGGAGATGAGAAGTCCAAGCCGGTGTGGTAACGGGACCATATGCCGATCTGGCCGAAGCCGGCAGCGATGCTGTACCCGCTTCTGATAGGCAGACAGCCCCTGCCATTGGACCCTGCGTTGGAGATCGGTGCTTGGGGGTCACTGCGCTTGGCCTGCCCGCGTGCGATCAGTATGGCCTGGCGACGTGTCGCATTGGAAACGGCCTCGAGGGCCTTCTCGCGCGCCTCCGCCGACCTGTCCATGGAGGCTTCAGAGACCTCAGCATTGATTTTGCCGAGCTCCTCTTCCCGCTGATCAGCGAGGCTCTTGACCCTCGCTGGATCGAGGCGGGCGCTCCCGGTTCCGCGAGTCTGGGCTCCGCGACTCGTTTGCTTGGCAAGATCGGTCGTCGCCACTGTTGCTGTCCAGGTGGTGTGCTGTGCTGCGCCCGTCAGGGCCACCGAGCCGGCGACGCCAAGTCCCAGAATCGACACCGCCAGCGCCGCCACTCCATGGCGCAGCCAGCTACTCTTGTCGTCTCTGATGTCCTCGACCAAGGCGCGACGCGCAAGCGTACGCTTCGACGACGACCTGGGCACTCCAAATCTCCTCGTACGACGACAGGTTCCCCGAGTCCTGCCTCTGCCGCAGTACCAGTCGCTGATCGCCTGCCGCTGGAGGCCCGCGTTTGAAGTTCAAACGGTGGACGCTGTCGGCAACAATAACGGATGCGTAACGCGGTGCAAGCTCATCCGGACAAGTTGGCGGTGTGTTTTTCGGAATGTGATGAAGATCTCGCGAGTTGGTTCCAAACCACTCGCAGATCGCACTGTATTGGTCGTCACTCTCGCTGAGGTTGGGCCGTTAGCCAACTGCGAGCATCGGAAATCGAGGCCGCAGGGATCCAGTAACGCAGAGTGAAGTTAGCAACGGGAGTCAGATCAGTATGTGGTGACGCCACTCGTCCCGAGCCAGGGCTGCGGATTGATCGCCTTGTAGACATCGCCGTACTTGACGCCGGCGGGGTAGAGCTCAAAGTGCAAGTGAGCGCCGAAGGCGCGGCCGGTCGCACCGACATAACCGATCATCTGCCCAGCCCGCACAGTCTGGCCGGATCGTACGGCCACTGACGACATGTGCGAGGACATGGTGGTCATGCCATCCCCATGTTTGATGGCGACATGGTTGCCGGCCCAGTCCCCGGAGTTGCCTGCGTAAAGCACGACGCCGGACCTAACGGCGCGAATCGGTGTGCCGTACCCCGCACGGAAATCAATTCCAGTGTGATAGCGCGACCAGCTGCCGTATTCACCAAAGGCGGCACCAATAACGGCTCCTGGCACAGGCGCGACACCACCTGAACGGATTCCACCTCCTCCTCCGCCAGCGGAGCCGCCACTAGAACCGCTTTCCCCGCGTCGGCGGTCTGTTGTCGACGAAGCCGCCCCATGATCAGCGCGCGCACTTTCCACCGCCTGCCGTCTGTTCGCCGCGGCCACTCGAGCAGCGATCGCCCGACGCAGGTTCTCAGCTGCGATTCGGGCTCCCTCCGCGCGACTCGCCCGGGCCGCAACCGTTAGTTCCCTTTGCCGCGCGTCACCGCTGGCCGCCTCCGCTGCTCGGCTTACCTCGTCTGCTGTTTTGGCCAGCAACTCATCTCGCTGGGCCGCCTGTTCCTTCACGATGGCGGCCTGGAGAGCAGGGCTTCTGGTAGGACCAGTGGTGGAAGGCGCTTCCGGCCTCGCAAACGCGGCCAGCGCCTCCTTATTGGTGGTCTGCTTCTTCTCTGGGTCGACAACGACCGTGGAGGAGGTCATGGGCAGGGCTGTCAGACCACTTTCAACGGTTTGCGCTTTCGTGGTAACACCTACCGACGCTGCAACCACGAGGCCCAAGGCAGAGATGCCCAGAGCGGCGAAGACGTATCGAAGCCAGGCCGCCTTGGCCTGAGACGCGTCTCCATCACTGACGCCTGGATCCCAATCGCGTTCGGTTCGCTGTTCCCCGGACAGCTCCCTCATCCCTCACTGGCGCTGGCACGCGATCAAGCCGTGGCCGGATCCCGCATCCAGGAAGGTGAAGCCTGCCTGGACCGTGCGCCAACTGTTTGTCTGGATCTAGTTCCGTCTTTGACTGGACCCCCGAAGTAGGCCAGACAACTCGAGAAAGATAACAAACAGGTTACGGAAGCTCAATGGCTTGGGCTGGATTTTGTCGAAACCAAGAATTAAGGGGTGGTTGGGCTCCATCTTGATCAAGCTGTCGCAACACTTCAGCGATGGTGAATGCGATGCGCCCGTTACGGGGCAGCGAGAGATGGCCGACGCCGCGCACTGCGATGTTTCGCACGTTCAGATCAGGATGCTCCAGCCGCGCGTTGCCGCTGGGCACAATGACGGGGTCGATATTGCTGTGAAATGCGATGAACCGGGTACGGCAGCCCGGCGCCGGCTCGGCCAGCTCCTGAATTATCCGAGAGCTAGGTGTGAGTTGGCGGACCAGCGGCAGCAGGGGCGCAGCCCACGCTAGTTGGGTGCCCTGGTGGGGCGTACCAAGGGTCACCAGGGTGTGAACGCAGCTGTCTCCGCCGAGACGTTGCACGTAGTAGCGAGTTATCAGACCCCCCAGACTATGGCCGATGACATGGATGCGTTGATATCCGCTATGCGTCGCCAACTTCTCGATGGTCTCGCCCAACCGGATGGCTGCCCGCGGGATGCTGTGGGTGAGTAGGCCATAGTCATAGGCCGCAAGCCTCTGGAAGCCCCGGCGACGGAGCGCGCGTTCCATGACGGCGAAGATTGCGTGGTTCTCGATAAAGCCGTGCACGAGCAGGATGGGCGTGGCAGCTGCGTCCACGTCGTGGTGAATCAGTCCACGCTGTTCGGGACTGAGGCCGCTGAGATTGTTGCGGCGCTGCCCACTTGTGGCGTGAGTCGGCGCAGATAACAAGCCGAGCGGATACATCACCACATGTGCCGTGGCCCAGGCGGCTTCGATGGCAAGTCCAGACACCACGTGCGGCAGCTCCCGTGTCGCGAGGCGCGTGAGCCCTGTAAATGAGATGCCTGCAAAGGCACTCTGCCGCACGGCGAAATATTACTCGGTAGTAGTTTGGCGTAGTGGAATCTGATGTCGGGTCCCCGTCCTCGGCTCCACTGCGCATCGTCGTGGCAAAACCCGGGCTTGACGGTCACGATCGTGGCGCCAAGGTGGTCGCGCGGGCGCTGCGTGATGCCGGCATGGAGGTCATCTACACCGGGCTGCACCAGACACCGGACCAGATTGTCGCCACTGCGCTTGCCGAGGATGCAGATGCCATCGGGCTCTCGGTCCTGTCAGGCGCGCACATGACGCTGTTTTCCAAGGTGGTCGAGCTGCTGAGGGCGGCCGACGCGGACGACATCGTGGTCTTCGGCGGCGGCATCATCCCGGACGCGGATCGGCAGTCATTGGCGGAGATGGGAGTCGCGCAAGTCTTTACGCCCGGGGCGACGATGAGCGAAATCGTGTCCTGGGTGCGGGAAAACGTTGGGGCCGCGGACCGCGCCTGAACTCATGCGGCCGAAGAGGCTCGGCCAAGCGGATAGCCGGTCGCCGCCCTCGCTCACCATTAGCCCTGGGCACTAGTCGACATTCGCGAGTCATGCGGATGTAGCAGACCAGCCGCAACGCCTTGAGATGATCAGCTCGACCTTCCGCATGTAGCTCGATGGTCACGGATAGGCTTCGGATCGTCTGGCTGGCGGCGCACCCGACCGGGTCTCCCGTCACGGATCTGGTCTGTCTGACCTCACCCGAGCATGGAGGCAAGTGTGGATCTGTACGAGTACCAAGCGCGAGACCTCTTCGAGGCGTACGGGGTTCCAGTGCTGCGTGGCATCACGGCGACTACCCCCGCCGAGACTAAGCAAGCGGCCGCAACCATCGGTAGCCCTGTGGTGGTCGTCAAGGCGCAGGTCATGACCGGAGGCCGCGGCAAGGCGGGTGGCGTTAAGGTCGCCAAGAGTCCCGATGAGGCGGAGGCTCGGGCCGCCGAGATTCTCGGTCTCGACATCAAAGGACATGTCGTCAAGACGGTCATGGTTGCCGAGGGTGCAGACATTGCCGAGGAGTATTACTTCTCCTTGTTGCTCGACCGCGCAGAGCGCCGGTATCTCGCCATGTGCTCCAAGGAAGGTGGGATGGACATCGAGACGCTTGCGGCGGAGCGGCCTGAAGCCCTCGCCCGCATCCCGGTGGATCCCCTGGTCGGTATCGACCAGGCCATGGCCGATGAGATAGTCGCCGCGGCCGGCTTTTCAGGTCCCGATGCCGCAGAGATCGCTCGCGTTCTGCAGTTGCTCGGCACTGTGTACCAGCAGGAGGATGCGACGCTGGTCGAGGTGAACCCGCTTGTCAAGACCGGTGACGGCAAGATCATCGCTCTGGATGCCAAGGTCTCCCTCGATGAGAACGCCGAGTTCCGCCATCCAGATCATGCGGCGTTGGCTGACAAGTCCGCAGAGAATCCGCTCGAGGCGGCGGCGAAGGCCAAGGGGCTGAACTACGTCAAGCTCGATGGCTCCGTCGGGATCATCGGTAATGGGGCTGGCCTGGTGATGAGCACTCTGGACGTCGTCGCGTACGCCGGCGAGGAGTTTGCAGGTTCGCCGAAGCCAGCGAACTTCCTGGACATTGGTGGCGGCGCCAGCGCGGAGATCATGGCCAGTGGTTTGGAGATCATCATGGGCGACGAGCAGGTGAAGAGCGTCTTCGTTAACGTGTTTGGCGGCATTACGGCCTGCGACGCGGTCGCCAACGGGATCGTGCACGCGTTCGAGCTGCTGGCCAGTCGTGACGAGCATGTCGATGTTCCACTGGTGGTACGTCTGGACGGCAACAACGCCGAGCTAGGTCGTCAGATCCTGTCGGCCGCAAATCTGCCGGGACTGGAACAAGTGGACACGATGGACGGTGCGGCCCGCCGGGCCGCCGAGCTGGCTGCGAGCTGAAGGGCGGGCAAGATCATGGCAATCTTTCTGAATTCGGGCTCGAAGGTGATCGTCCAGGGCATGACCGGCTCGGAAGGACGCAAACACACCCATCGCATGCTGACCTCCGGTACCCAGATCGTCGGCGGGGTGACCCCCGGCAAAGGCGGACAGGTCGTCGAGTTCGAACGGGGCGGTGTACCAGTCTTCAATTCGGTGGGGGAGGCGATGGCCGCCACGGACGCTAG
>JBKOZG010000423.1:0-11604 GCA_046725775.1 Actinomycetota bacterium
AGCAGCTGAGAACGGAATACGACGTAGGCTGACCTGGCTGCTAAGGTACGTAGCCGCGTGGTTGTCAGTCCCCTGTAGCTCAATTGGCAGAGCATTCGGCTGTTAACCGAAGGGTTGTTGGTTCGAGTCCAACCGGGGGAGCCTGTGGAAACGGCCCGTGACCTGCGGAAACGCAGATCGCGGGCCGCTTCGCGTTAGCAGATGCAGAGGCTATGCAGAGGCTACGCATGGTCCGCGCAACCAATCGCAGCACTGCTCGTCCGCAATGAAGCGCGCCGACGTCGACCTCGATCATGAAGGTGATCGCAGTTCTTGAGGTCGCCGAGGGACTTATCGGACGATGCCGCTCGACTCGGTCCGTGGGCAGATGACCTCCAATGGCATATGGCGCGGTCTCGCGGTCGTGATGCCGGTGCCTTTCGCCCAGAAAGACGCTGCGCGCTCGATGAGTCACAGGGCCTTCTCTCGGCTTCGGTCACAACACCAGCGACAGGCCGCTCGCACTAGCCGTCTTGTCGGACGAGGCGACTACCCTACGCTGGGTGGCTTCGAGACCGACACTCTGCTGCGGGGGAGGGGGAGCTTTGGGTCACGCGCTGCGTAAATGCTATTCCGGCAAGCGCGGCGCAACTTAGTCTAATAATCCCAAACGGCATGGCGGCGTGTGATGTCTAACTGGACGAAATGTAGGGCAAATTATGCCCGCTATTGGCTAGTCCCATATGCCTAGGGTCGGCGGGCCAGCTGACAAGCTCGGCAA
This sequence comes from Actinomycetota bacterium, assembly GCA_046725775.1. Taxonomy (GTDB): domain Bacteria; phylum Actinomycetota; class Actinomycetes; order Propionibacteriales; family Propionibacteriaceae; genus Microlunatus. The sequence continues at coordinate 761 of JBKOZG010000423.1, forward strand.
TCGCTTTGAGCTGACCTGGGCAGTTCTTCATGGGCTCTACTGCCTCACCACTGACGCCAGGATCACTGTTGAGTCGATCGACGAGGACCTCGCACGCGGCACCGAGTTCGCGTTTCGAGATGAGGGCGTCGTCCATGTCCATCAGGTCAAGCGGCAGCTCAGCGGGCAGTACCACTGGACTATCAAGGCGCTGACAAAGCACAACGTGTGGGCGACCGCCCGTCACCACGTGAGCCAGGGCCGTCAGTACCACTTTGTTTCGATGGTTTCGTCCGGTGAGCTGGTTGAGCTCACCGAACGAGCCCGCGAGTCAGATGACCTCGAGACGTTCTCCGAGCTGTCCCTCAGTGAGGCCCAGAGCGCGCTGTTCAAGGAGCTATCCAAGGACGAGTTGCTCGGTCGCCCCGATATCGCCTGGACGACACTTCGTGGCATGCACTTCGAGGTCCACGACGAGGTGCAGATCGCGAAGGTGAACCAGATCCTCGCGGGCCAACTACTTGTTGGGGCTCCCGGCCGAATTGCCGCTCTCGCGATCGGTGACGTGCTCATCTCCTCGATGAGCAAGTCGCTGACGGGGGCGAAGTTGATCAAGGCTTTGAAGCCTTATGACATCTTGCCGCTCACCGCCGCCGCACGAGCCACCGTTCGCCAATCAGTCTCCGAGCAAGCCGCGAGGTGGCAGCGAACCATAGATCGCGAGCTGCTCAATCCCGTCATTCAGCGCCCGGAGACATCCGAGATCATCGATGCCTTAGCGGCGGAGCGGCTGGTGTTGGTATCCGGCACAGCTGGGGCCGGCAAGAGTGCGGTGCTCGATGCAGTCGCGAAGCGGTTGATCGACTCGGGGTCCATCGTGCTGCCGTTGCGTCTGGATCAGCTCGACTCCTTCGATTCAACGTTGCAAATGGGCGAGCAACTGCGCTTCGGTGCTTCGCCAGTCGAAGCACTGGCACAAGCCGCGGCCGGTCGTGATGCGGTCCTGCTGATCGACCAACTCGATGCTGTCTCGTTCGCCTCGGGTCGCACACCCGACAACTTCGACGCGGTCGTTGACCTGATCGATGAGGCTCTCTCGGCCCCAGGGATCCGCGTGATCCTGGCATGCCGTGCATTCGACATTGAGAACGATCACCGCATCCGCATTCTGTCGTCCCGTGAGGATCTGCTCAGAGTGACTGTCGCTCCGCTGACAGAGGAGATGGTCAACGAAGCCGTCGACGCCATGGGACTCGATGCAACCAAGCTGACGAGCAGTCAGCGCGAGCTGCTACGGACGCCATTCAACTTGGTCCTCCTGAGCGGCGTTGCCTCTAACGACGATGCGCTGAGCTTTGAGTCGCTCGATGCGCTCTTCGACGACTTTTGGTCGCGCAAGCGTGAGCGAGCCGTACAGAGTCGACCGACCCTGCGCTTCAACGACGTCGTCTCGCGAGTTGCCAACACCATGAGTGATCGACAGACGCTCTCAATTCCCGTGGAAGTGCTGGACGATGGCGAGCTGATCAAGGACGCCCACGTCCTCGCTTCAGAGCACCTGCTGGCGATCAACGACAACCGCGTTGGCTTCTTCCACGAAGCCTTCTTTGACTACGCGTTCGCCCGGCTGTGGATGGCTCGGACGGACTCAATGGTCGACTTCCTGACAGCCAGCGAGCAGGAACTGTTCCGGCGTGCACAAGTTCGACAGGTGCTGCAGTACCTGAGTGCTCGCGACGTAGAGCGGTTCCGTGCTGAGGTCGTCACGCTCCTTCGCTCCTCTGAGATTCGTTTCCACATCCAGGAGACGGTGCTCGCCGTCGTCGCCAACCTCGCCGCGCCAGAAGTCGACGACGTCGAGCTGATGGTGGCGATCGCCGCGACCCACCCTCGATGGGAAGAGCGTCTCTGGCAGCAGTTGCGGCGTCCGCAGTGGTTCACGCAGTTCCACGCTGCTGGCTACCTCGACCGCTGGCTCGATAGCCCAGATGAAGACATGCGGAACCTCGCAGTCAACTTTATGGGGAGTTCCATCCGTGAGTGCCCGGCAGCGGTGACCGCACTGCTCAGCGCCAGGCGAGAGTCGCCGCATTACGGCGCATGGGTGCGCTGGCTCGTGCGGTTCGCTGACCTGCATGACAACCGCGAACTGTTCGAGCTGCTCCTCGACGCCGTTCGCGACGGTGTCTTTGACGGGGAAGGCCATGACCTTTGGCTCGCTGTTCATGAGCTCGGCACGAAGCAGCCCGCATGGGCAATCGAGTTGCTCCGCGCCCGGCTCATTGATCATCACGACGCACTGAAGTTCGGCGAGACGGCCAAGATCGAAGCGCTCGGGCTCCGGGACTACGGGCTGACGCAGATCGTTCGCGACTCGGCGAAGGCAAAGCCGCTGCTGTTCGCTCAGACATTCGTGCCCTACCTGCGGGACGTGATGGCAGCAACGGCCCGCCCTCAAGATCTCGGCGATGACCCGATCCGCGACAACCATTTTGCCGTGCGGTTCCCCGAAGAAGAGGCCGATGAGCGCGACCTCGACGACGCGCTACTGACTGCAACGAGTCGGGCTCTGGAGGCGGCGGCTTCGAGCTCCCCGGATTCGATCCGGGATCAGCTCGATGCCCTGATCGCCGACCCGCACGACACCGCGCAGTACCTGCTGTATCGCGCAATGGCGGCCGCCGGAGAAACGTACGCCGAAGAAGCGGCGGCGCTGCTTGGGCAGGGTGGTGGGCGGCTCGAGTGTGGGTACGCATCGGACAGTCATTGGGTGGCACGGAGCTTGGTCGTCGCAATTGCTCCACACCTCAGCCAGGATTCGCACGAACGGCTCGATGTGTTGTTTCGCGATCTGCAGAACGACTGGGAGAACCCGAAGTGGCGGGGCACGACAGCGTTCGCCTTCATCTCCGCACTCGATGAGAGCCGGCTGACCGAGGAGGGGCGACGCAAGCTCGGCGAGTATCAGCGGAAGTTCGGCTCGGAATCGCCTACGCCGCCACGTGGCGTCATGGGCGGCTTCATTGGCTCGCCCATCGATCGCCCGGCGGTCGAGTTGATGACCGATAAGCAGTGGCTGACAGCCATGACGAAGTACGACGAGGACAAGACCGACTGGAACACCTTCACGGGCGGAGCACGCGAGCTATCACACATGCTGCAGGAGCGGCTGAAGCAAGACCCCGAGCGCTTCGCAATGCTTGCCCTCCGCATCACGCCTGAGATGCACCCCGCGTACGCCGACTCGATCCTTCTTGGCCTTAGCGAGGCAGAGGCTAGTGACTCGGCCGCGCCGCACGTCTTTGCGGCCGTTCGGCACCTGGCTGCGCTCGGTCACTCCGGCGTTGATCGATGGATCGGCAACGCGTTGAGACGCTATCTGAAGGACGTCCCCATCGACCTTGTGCAGTTGATCCTGGACCGGGCGCTTAGCTCTGCTGACCCGAAGGACGGCACACCGATCTTTCAGCGAGAGACCAAGGATGGCCGAGCATCTGCGGGCGACCTGCGGATGGACGGCATCAACACGGCTCGCGGCAGCCTTGCCGAATCGCTTGGCGACCTCATGATCCAAGATGAGGACGGGGAACGGACCGCTCTCATCGCGCCGCAGCTGTTGGCCCTGGCCGGCGATCCGGTCTTGAGCGTGCGCACCTGTGTCGCTCACACGGTGGCTGCGGCTCTTCGGCATGCTCGCCAGACTGCCTACGAGGCGTTTGCCGTCCTCGTCGAGGCGGATGACGCGCTGCTCGCGACCGATCTCGTTCAGCGACTGATGATGTACATCGGCAACAAGGATCCTGACGTTGTTACGCCTGTGATCGAGAGGATGCTCGCCTCAGGTGACGACGAGGTCCGAAGGGCAGGGGGCGTCCTTGCGTGCCGCGCAGCAATCGAGTGGGACCGCCCGGAGCTCCTCGAGCAGGCGATTGCTGGCGATGCCAACGCGCGAGCTGGTGCAGCGTCTATGGCCGCGCACCGGATGACCTCGGATAACCCCGAGAGCAGTCGCCGGGCCTCCGAGACGCTGATGAGGCTCATGGAAGACGATGACGACGCGGTCCGCCAAGCGTTAGCTGAGATGGCACCGAGCCTTCGAGGGCACGCCCTTCGCCCCCACCTAGACCTGGTGATTGCGCTAATTGAGTCGCAGGCGTACGTGCATGCCACGCCGCAGATTCTCCTAGCTCTGCAGGAGGCGACGGACCGCGTTGACGATCTCGTCCTCGCTGCAGCCAAGCGCTTCGTGGCCGTGTTCGGGAAGGACGCGGGTGACATCCGCACCGGAGCCGCCAGAGACGCTCACTACATCAGCGAGCTTGTCGTTCGAGCGCTGGCGCAGGTACGGGATGCAGCCCAACGTTCTGAACTTCTCGATGTGCTTGATCTCCTACTGGAACACGGCGTGTACGGCATTCATGAGGCGATCGCCCAATCTGAGCGACGCTAATTGCTCAATATTCGCCAAGATGCGCCGGAAATCCCATTGAGTGCAATGTGACTGCGTCATTCCGCCGCGAATCGGCGTATTTATCTGAAACCTGCAGGAGTCGCCAGCCTCGGATTGAATCCTGGACAGAGATTGGGGAGGCACGATAGGCAGACTGGCGTAGCGTCCAGCCCGCGCACTGAAACTCCGACGAAGAGCCTGGCTTCGCAAGAAGACAAAGGTCGTCGTGGTGGTAGTCGGCGGACTGCTGGTGATGGCCGCCTGGTCACGATGATCCTCTGGACGATCCCGGGGTCAATGCGCTGGTACCTCCTCGGGCTAGCTCAGGCCGGACTGGCAGCGGCGGGGCTTCATCTCCTCAACTCCGCCTTCCTGGCGCACGATCCGCAGGCGATGTCCTACGTGCGGGGAGCATGGGGCGAAGACAACACCCGAACCGACCTGGCGCGGGCGAGGCGGAAGCGGCTCTGTGGGGATGGGTCGACAGCATCGAACTCCAGATCGGCGACATCGACCACCTCGTTGTCACACGGCTCGGTGGCGTGGTAGCGATCGACTCGAAGTGGCGAACCAGACCACCGACGAGGATGTCGCTGCGATGGCGGACTCGGCTCGGCGAGCCGGCTTGCGGGCCGAAGGATTGCTGCGGACGCTCCTGAAGGCCCAGCGTCGCTCGAGGCATCGCGCCCGTACTCAACCGCTTTCGGTGACGCCGGTCGTTGTGCTCTGGGGTTCTGCGCGCTCGGACGTGCCCGCCGACGCGACGATCAGCGGCGTCCGCTTCCTCGACGGACGGCAGCTGCTGACGTTGTTAGCGGAATTGGACAGCCACGATGTTCCGCGCGATGCCGCGAAAGCGGCACTTGCAGAACCGGACGATACCGCGCGCACGCGGCGACGACCTCCACATCCTGACATCTCGCGACGCACCAAGTTCTCCTCAACTTGCCCTTCAGCTGACGAGTCTTAACGACCCGTCACGAACCTCGAATCGCCCCGCCAACCTGGACCTCACTGACCTCCAAACCGAGCGGCACGCATGCTACGAAGGTCCGTAGATCGGTCCGCCCCTCGGGGCGGGCCGAGCGTCATTTTCAGGCTAGTTGACGACGGGTGACGGGCGGTGACGAGGCGTGCACGGTGGGGTCAAGTTCTATCGCGGTTCGCCCGGCGCCGCGCGTTCCTACGTCGAGGCCGACCGCTCTCGCGTCGATGACTATTACCTCGCCGAGGGCACTGGCCTGGCCGAGCGGTACGTCGCCACGCCCCCACCCGAGGGGGTACGTCTGGGGGTACGTGACGTGGAAGGAGGCATCAGGGCTGGGGGGACGCTGGACGGGCCGGCCTACGAACGGTGGGTCGCCGGGTACGACGTCGAGACCGGTGCGCCCAAAGGCGGGCTGCGTCGCGACAAGCAGGGGCTGCGGTTCGTCGAGGTCGTGGTCAACGGTCCGAAGACCTGGTCGTTGGCCGCCGCGCTGCACCCCGAGATCGCCGCCGCGTACGACGCCGCCCAGGACAAGGCCGCCGCCGAGATCATCGGCTGGCTCGCCGAGCACGCCACCACCCGGGTCGGGCCCCGAGGCCGGCAGGTCCAGGTTCCGGTCGAGCAGCTCGAGGCTGCCATCGTGCGGCACTACACGAGCCGGGCCGGCGACCCGCACCGCCATCTCCACCTGCAGATCAACGCACGCGTGTACGCAGCCGGCGCGTGGCGAGGGCTGCACTCGGTCGGGGTCGTGGACAGCATCGAGGCGATCAACGGGATCGGGCACGCCGCAGTCATCTGCGACCCCGAGTTCCGTGGGGTACTCGCCGCGCACGGGTACACGCTCGACCCCAAGACCGGCGAGGTCGCTCAGCTCGCGCCGTACGCCGGGTCGTTCAGCGCCCGCGCCGCGCAGATCACTCGCAACATCGACCGCTACGAGGCCCAATGGCGCAGCGAGCACCCTGACGAGGAGCCCGGCCCCACACTGCGGCGGGCCTGGGACCGTCGGGCGTGGGCCCAGGCCCGACCCGACAAGGTCGTGCCCGAAAGCGGAGCCGAGCTCCGGCAGCGATGGGTCGACGAGCTGTACCAGCTCGGTTTCACTCCCCCGACTGTCGGAGTTGAGCACCGTGCCGTCCCGATCGGCAGGGTCAAGCGGGACGCGGTGGTCGACCTGGTGCTCTCGCGGCTGGCGGCGCGTCGCTCCAGCTGGAACGCCGCCGACATCCGCGGCCAAGTCGAGCGGATCATTGCATCCGCTGGCATCGTGGCGCAGGCGCCGGTACGACGCGAGCTGGTCGAGGACCTCACCGAGCGCACTGTCGCCCGCTGCGTTCCGCTCCTCGCCCGCGACGATGTACCCCAACACGTCCGCTCCCTGACCTCCCGCCGGGTGCTGGATGTCGAAGCCGACTTGATTGGCCGACTCGCGTCACGCGCCGAGCAGCCCTCGACGCCCTATCCGATCGGCAGCGTGGTCGCGAGGCGCCGCCTCGATCCCGCCCAGCGCCAGGTCGTCGCCGCACTCGGCGGCACCGCCGAGCTCCTGGTGATTCAAGGAGCTGCCGGGGCGGGCAAGACCACCAGCCTGGCCGCCGCCAGCGGGTTGCTCGCGATGCAGGAAAAGCGGCTGCTGGTGGTGACGCCGACGCTGAAAGCAGCACAGGTAGCCCAGGAAGAGGTCGGCGCCGCCGCATTCACCAGCGCTTGGCTGGTCCACCAGCACGGCTTCCGTTGGGACGAGGACGGCCACTGGTCCCGCAACCCGGTCCCGCGCGATGCCCTGTCGGCGCACGCGCTGCTGCTGCCCGGCGACCTCCTGCTCGTCGACGAGGCCGGCATGCTTGACCAGGACGTCGCCCGCGCCCTGCTCACCATCGCCGACGAAACCGGGGCCCGGATCGCGCTCGTCGGTGACCGCCACCAGCTTCCCGCCGTCGGCCGCGGCGGCGTGCTCGACCACGCCGCCCGCTACGCACCCCCTGAGGCCTGCCTCGAGTTGGGGACCGTGCACCGGTTCACCGACCCCGAGTACGCCGACCTGACGATGCTGATGCGCACCGGGCAAACCCCCGGCGAGGTCTTCGACATGCTGCAGGCGCGTGGGCTCATCCAGATCCACCCCACCGAGGTCGAACGCCTCGCCGCCCTCACCGACGTCCAAGGAACGGTCATCGCGGACACCCGCGAGCAGGTCGCCACACTCAACGCCGTGATCCGCGACAGCCGCCTCGCGACCGATGAAACCAGAGCCGCCGGAGCCGTGACCACCGCAGCCGGCGAGCGAGTCAGCGTCGGCGACCAGATCGCAACCCGACGCAACGACCGCGACCTCGAAGTCGCCAACCGCGACCGCTGGACAGTAACCGGCACCGACGGGCACGGCGCCCTCGTCGTCCGCGGCCGCGGTGGCGCACGGACCCTGCCCGCGGAGTACGTCCGCCAACACGTCGAGCTCGCCTACGCCACCACCGCCTACGGCGCCCAGGGCGAAACCGTCGACCAGGCACACCTGCTGATCGGTGAAGGCACGGCCGCCGCCGCGGTGTACGTCGGCATGACCCGCGGCCGCAACCGCAACACCGCCCACCTCGTCGCTGAGACCCTCGAAGAAGCACGCGCCCAATGGGTCGACGTGTTCAGCCGTGACCGCGCCGACCTCGGGCCCCGCCACGCCGCCCAGACCGCGGCCGAGGACATCAACCGCTACGGACCTCAGGCGGCTCCTCGAGCCACTGAACTCGACGTCCACACGCCGCACCGCGGTCCGCGCCGCCAACCCCAACCCTTCCGTACATCGCCCGGGTCTGCCCGTTCGCCAGGCATCGGCCGATGACGAGTAGTGACGAGATCTCGCGCATGTGACCGTCGACGGCCCTGACAACGCCATAGGTGACTACAAGAGGGCAGATGCCGACAGAGGAAGTGGCGCGCATGAATCCGATTCAGATTCCGCAGGAGTGGTCGGACAACGGCCTCATCACCTTCGAGGAGTTCTGCGACCTGATCCGCACTCCGCAACGCACCGTGCGAGATTGGCGGCAACGCGGCGTCGGTCCAAGGTGGGCACGGTTTAACGGCTGCGGCCGCCTCTACATCACGGTCGCCGAAGCCCGCCGGTTCCTCAGCTCCGCGGCCCCGACACCACGAAAGGAACGGGTCGATGCCTGAGAGGACGCTGCCGGTCTACCTCAGCCTCGAGGAGGCAGCTGAAGTCATGTCCCTGTCGGTCAAGACGATCCGTCGCCGCATCGCCGATGGCACGATTCCCGCCTACCAGTGCGGCCGGCGCCCCATCCGCATCCGCCTCGACGAGCTCGAAGCCGCTCTACGCCGCATCCCGTCGGCCCGGTGGTGAATGTCATCAATGACACGACGCTTCGGCGGATCAGGCCGCCAGTATCAGTTCTGCACGAGCCCCTGAACAGGCGATCCACCACCTGTACCGAACGACGCTGACGAGACCGAGCATGGCACCCGCCGAGGTCGACACCGTCTTTGCTCACCTGGCCGATGCTGCCGCCGCACTCCCTCGGACTCGCGCCAACTTGGTGACACCCTCGCGCAGGCCAAGAAGCACCCCGTGCTTGAGACGGACACCATTACCGAGAGGGTATGACCCCGACCTGGCCGTCGCTCCCGTTCGGCTTCAACTCGACGGCTCGCTGATGTCGATCTCGGCCTGTATCGACTGCTGATGGGCTGTCGTAGCGAGACCGCTCAGGTCGCCACAGCTCACCGCCTCGTGAAGCACAACCCGTCGTCTTGATGCTCAGCTTCGGAACGTGGCTCAGCCTGGATCCACCGTTGACGCTGTAGATCTTCGCGCGTCGTGACGCACGGATGCCTTCCTGGGCAGGGACGATGTGGCTTGTCGAAGAGTTACATCAATCCCACCAGAAAGGCATCCGTAGTGAGAGTGTGCCACGGCTTGTCCGCGGTTTTCGACGATCCGAATCTCGTGTCGTGCGCGGGTTTGGCCCCGGTGCTGCGGTTGGCCCAGCGGGCCGGTCTGCACCGGCTGGTCGCCGAGCATGTGCGCATCGACGCCGAGGGCGGCGCGAACCCGGTGGCGAAGATGGGGTCGCTGGTGGCGGGGATGGTGGCCGGGGCGGACTCCATCGACGACATGGACCTGTTGCGGCACGGCGGGATGGGGCGGGTGTTCGCCGGGGTGCGGGCGCCGTCGACGCTGGGCACGTTCCTGCGCACCTTCACCTTCGGCCACGTCCGGCAGCTGGACGCGGTCGCCTCCCGGCTGTTGGCGAACCTGGCCGCGCACACGCCGCTGCTCAGGGGCGCGGACCAGGTCGCCTACCTCGATGTGGACGACACGATGCGGGAGACCCACGGCTACGCCAAGCAGGGCGCCGGCTACGGCTACAGCGGGGTGAAGGGTTTGAACGCGCTGATCGCCACGGTCAGTACACCGCTGTCCGCGCCGGTCATCTGCGCGACCCGGCTGCGCAAGGGACAGACGAACTCCGCGCGTGGCGCCGAACGGCTGGTCGCCGACGCGATCGTGACCGCCCGCAACGCCGGGGCCAGCCGGATGCTGGTGCTGCGCGCGGACTCCGCGTTCTACACCCACCAGGTGATCGGCGCCTGCCGCCGCCGCGACGTGCGGTTCTCGGTCACCGCGCGGCTCAACCCCAGCGTGGTCAAGGCGATCGCCTCGATCCGCGACGACGCATGGACGGCCATCAAGTACCCGAACGCGGTCTTCGACGAAGACGAGCAGCGCTGGATCTCCGACGCCGAGGTCGCCGAGGTGCCCTACACCGCGTTCGGGTCGAGACCCACCCGGCAGCAGGTCACCGCGCGGCTGATCGTGCGCCGGGTCAAACGGCTCAACCCCGACCCGGGACAGGCCGAGCTGTTCGGCGCCTTCCGCTATCACGCGGTGTTCACCGACTCTCCGCTGCCGATGCTGGACGCGGAGGCCGCGCACCGCGGCCACGCCATCATCGAACAGGTCATCGCCGACCTCAAGGCGGGCCCATTGGCGCACCTACCCTCGGGGCGGTTCAACGCCAACGGCGCGTGGCTGGTGTGCGCGGCGATCGCGTTCAACCTGACCCGCGCCGCCGGCGCGCTGGCTTCGACGTTCCACGCCAAGGCGACCACCTCGACGATCCGCGCCCAGCTGATCGGCGTGCCCGCCCGGATGGCCCGCCCCGCCGGGCGACCGGTGCTGCACCTGCCTTGCGACTGGCCGTGGCAGCACGCCTGGCAGCAGCTGTTCGACCTGGCCGACCACGGCCCACCGCTGGCCGCCTGACCCCTGTCCACTCGCCCGCGAGGGCCCAACCGGAACCACAGTGGAAGAGCCGGGCAGACCGGCGGCTTTTTGTTGCCCCGAACACAAACAAAGATCACGAACAGTGTTCAGCGACCAACACAATCAGCGTCGGTGGATCGAGG
>JBKOZG010000067.1:0-4857 GCA_046725775.1 Actinomycetota bacterium
GCCTGGAGGCAATCAAAGAACACCGCCCCAGCGGCGATGACGCGGTACGGCCGGAGATGCCAAAGGAGCGCTGGCTGTTCACACACTCGCACCCCGAGCTGGAGCGAACATATCGGCGGGTGATCGGGCTGCGCCGCCGCAACCCCTGGCTGGTCGACGCGATGATCGAGACCGAACAAGTGGACAGCGCCCACATCATCATCCGCGCCCGGTCCCGGCACGGCGAGCAGTCCTTGGCCCTGGCCCTCAACCTGACGGGGCAACCCTTCAGGCTCAGCGACCGTGCGGCTGTGCTGGAAGCCGAGCCTGACGTCGCAGACCAAGCCGTGGCTCCGCACGGCTGGGCCGTGGTCGCGGACTAAAACCAAGCCGTCTCCAGTCCGCGAGGAAACGCTCGGCGGCCGCCTACTCGCCTTGGTCGAGTAGACCGATCCTGGACGGTCGGCGGGGAGAACCGTGACGGTGCACACTTGGAAGTGGACGGGTAGTTCGTATCGCGACTGCTAGAGCAGGCCCATTCCGAACACGAGCAGAGGTTGGGTAGGCGAATCGGTCCTTCGGTCGATGTGGCCGAGTCGATGGTGCTAGCGGCTAAGCAGGCTCGGCCGACCCAATCAGCTGAGTTAGTTGTTCCGTTGCCATGCAGGAGATTAGGCAGCGTTCCTTGGCGTCCGCCAGCAAGGCCGCTGTCCAACCAGTAAAACCGCCGTCTCCCACTTCCCGCTCACCTGACGTGTCGGCAACCTTGATCTTGAAGGCCGCTGATCGGTAGTAGCCGATGCCCTGGGTCCGGTCGGGGGCGTCTCGAAGGCGCACGCCGGCCAGAGCCGGACGAACCACGTCATTAACTCTCTCTCGCAAAGACGACAGCGCGAGCCCGACGAACTCCGGCGGAAGCAGACGCCACAGCCGAAGATCGGTATCAGCCAACTGATGCGGATCTATCGGTGAAGGCCGCACAAACCGATCCCGCTCCCACCGTTGCCGCACGCTGGGCGGTTCGAGTCTGTCCGCTCGCGTTTTGGCCAGATCCAACAACAGGGTTTGCAGGTCAGTCGGGGAAAGCTCGTCCTCGAGCACGGCCTGCGCACCTTCTGGCAATTGCGACCACACCCGCAAGACAGCGGCTCGCCCAGCACCAACACTCAGGTCAATCACCCTGCAAAACCTAGACCTGAATCAGGCGACGTCATCGTCTTCATTGGGTCTTCGGGGATGGGGCCTTCGCGCGCTGGACACGAGCGTGCATACAACCCGTAAGGCCGAGCCACCTTCCAACAGCGCCACTGTGAGCCCTTCTACGCCGTGGCGGGCTCTTTTGCGGAATGACACGACGGGAATTACCGAGGTGTCATGCTACGGTCGTCTAATGCCTGATGATGACCCGACGAGTGCGCCAAATGTCGGCGATCATGATTGCCAGTATCAAATCGTGACCTAATGTGGCCCTCACTGTCCGGTGATTGCAGGTGATGTCACCGTCATGCACCGCTCAATAGGCACGTCCGTCACCAGTCCTCCGGTTCCAAATCGCCGGGTCCGGCCGTGGTGGCTTTCGCTGTACCGACAATCACCCGGGATCGTCGCCGCGGGAGTCATTGGCGTTGGGTTTGCTGTCGGGTACCTTCTCGTTGCGCCGATGGGCCGTGATCTGTCTGCACAGATAGCTCATGCTGAGCTGGCGAAGCAGCACTGGCCGGCGCCGTTGGACCTGCGTTGGTATGGCGGTTACGACCCGCTCGGTTATAGCGTCTTGTCTTCGCCGGTGATGGCGCTGCTAGGCGTACGCCTGACGACTGCGCTGGCCTACCTCGCCAGCGTGGTGCTTTTGGCTGCGTTGCTGCAGCGCACGGCAACGTCGCGACCGGTTGCGGCGTCAATGACGGGAGCCGTGTGCCTCGCCGGCAATCTCGTGGTCACCCGCACTACGTTCGCACTGGGTTTGGCGGTTGCCCTTGGCGCGCTGTTGGTTTTCGTTTCCGGACGCCTGCGCTTGACCACCGTGCTGGCTGCCCTCGCAGCTCTGTGCAGCCCCGTAGCCGGGTTGTTCCTGGGCGCAGCCGGTGGCGCGCTGTTCCTGTCTGGGCGCCGACGAGGTGGCATGACGCTGGCCACAGCTGGTCTGGTGCCGACCATCGCCGTCGGATTCGCGTTTGGCAACGGCGGCTATCAGACATTCGCATTAAAGCAAGCTCTGACTGGTTTTCTCGTCTGCCTAGCAGTCGCCGGACTGTGTTGGCGACGTCCGGTTGTCCGCTGGGGTGCATTGTTATCGGCTGGCCTGGTCGCTGCGGCTTATCTGATACCGACCCCGGTCGGTACGACCGCAACACGACTGCCCGAGTTGTTTGCTGCCCCGATCATTGTGGCGGTCGCGTCAGTGCCTCTGGTTGGTGTCATTGCAGCCACTGCAACTTTGGTTTTGCTGTTGCCGCCAGTATCGGTTACAGAGGTGTTGGAACGCGGCGATGCCGCGCTCAGCACGACGTTCTATGCGCCACTCCTGAACCAGTTGGACGCTCGCGAGGTCGATGAGCCCATCGAGGTCGTTCCGACTCTGCGGCGTGGAGAGACCGCCGCCATGGCACCGGTGGTTCCCATCGCAAGAGGGTGGTCGCGACAGGTCGACACGGGGGACAACCCCATCTTCTACGACGGAACCCTCAACGCTGACACATACCGAAACTGGCTGGATGACAACGCCATCTCGTACGTGGCCCTCTCCGATGGTCCCTACGACTGGGCGGCAACGGACGAGGCGGCGTTGGTGCGCAGTGGGTTGTCCTACTTGCGACAGGTGTGGTCCGACGGTACGTGGATTCTGTACGCCGTCACGAATCCCGAGCCGGTGATCACGTCGCCCGGACGCGTCATCGCTCGGGATGCCGTCTCGCTGACCGCGTCCCTGCCTGAACCGGGTGAATACGTCGTCCGGGCTCACTGGTCCAGGTTCTTGTCTGTCTCCGACGGCTGCATGAAGCCAGCCGAAGACGGGTGGTCAACGGTCGTCGTTCAGCAACCCGGCACCGTCAATATCAAAGGTAGTTTGAGGCCACACCATTGTTGACGCACAGGAAACGACACAGGAACCCAAGAGGGTGTCCGTGTCTACCGTTTCGCCTATCGGTCAAAAGTTTCGGGTGTCTGTGCTGGCGCCCCCAGTAGGAGTCGAACAGCGGGAATCGGCCCCGAACTCTTGACAGATAAAGGAAACGGTCAGCCGGTCCAGCATCTCCAGCAGCGCCAGCACCGCGTGCGCTAGCTCGGGGTACGGCGGCCCATCGTCGTCCAGCCGAATCCGGGTCATCAGGTTCTAGCCTGGAATCACTTACCAGAAGGCGGTGGCGTCGGGACAACGAGGCCTGGAAACCTCGCCTGGCGTTCACCGCTGCCGCTCAGCGTGTGGACTGCTCTCAATCTGAGTCACTGGGGACGGTACGTTCTCTGATGGTGGTCACTTGGGCCCTAGCGTCTGCTGCGGAGCGCGAGAGGCACGCCAATCTTGGCTAGCCTGCCCAACGGTTCTTGGGTCTGCAACCTTCCAGGAGGTGACCGTCCGGTATGCGCTTTGAGGAATCGATCGATATCGACGCTCAGCAAGAGCGCGTTTGGGAGGTGCTCAGCGACCTCGAAGCATGGCCGCGGCGGATCGAAACGGTCGACGTTGTCGAGCCGCTCACACCCGCTCCTATGTCCAAAGGCAGCCGCGTACGCCTCAAGCAACCGAAGCTGCCAGAGGGAACATGGGACATCACCGTCTGGGATGCGCCCTCCTACTTCGAGTGGCGCCAGAAGTCCGGCGGCATCACCAGCGTCGCGGGCCATCGCGTCGAGACGCTTGAGGAAGGCCGCTCCCGCCTGACACTGAGCCTGGATATGCGAGGCCTGCTGATCCCCGTCATCGGCTTGTTTTACAGGGACCTAACCAACCGCTACATGACCAGCGAAGCTCAGGGCATGAAGCGCGCCGCCGAATCTGCCGAAACGTGAGCGTCCGGCACCCGCAATCCGATCTGATCGGTTATCTCCTGCTCTGCGCTGCCATCGGTTGATTGGGTGGTGCGGAATGACACCCGTTCGAAATCCTGCACAGGCCCGTCCGAAAGGCTCAAAGTGGACGCTGACTAGGGGAAATACTTGGCGCGCCCACGCGGATTCGAACCGCGGACACAAGGTCTAGGAATGCGGTTGGGAGCTCCTTCCAAGATCGTCAATGGCAGGCACAAATACGCCATTCGGCCTAGTGGTAGATACTTTGCCATCAACGTGAGACCT
Organism: Actinomycetota bacterium; assembly: GCA_046725775.1. Taxonomy (GTDB): domain Bacteria; phylum Actinomycetota; class Actinomycetes; order Propionibacteriales; family Propionibacteriaceae; genus Microlunatus. The sequence continues at coordinate 4,276 of JBKOZG010000067.1, forward strand.
GCGGAGAGTGTGCATCACTTGCCTCAATCTCTGAAGCTTTTGCGGCCTCGCTGCGCCCTCGCCAGTCATGATCACCTTGGAATCACACGCTAAGTCTGTCCGGGACGGGCAGGATGCGGACAAGCACGTTCCTCGCGGTCCGACCTTATGATCCGTAGACCCGGGCGGGGACTGCCGGAGAGTCCACGACGGTCCATCTATGGCGGGACTTGGCCCAATGCGTGTGTCACCGGCCGGAGACATCGCCGCCGGGTTGCTGTCAGGGCTGCTGTCAACGCAGCGCCTGTCTGACCGCTGCCTTATCAGGTCGAGCCACTGTGCCGGCGGGGGCGATGTTTGCGCATGCCAGGGGTCCACGAACGTCCAGCGACGGCGCCGGCAGTCGTGTCCCCTTGTCACCCACTTCGTCACCCAGGCGCGTTTCGACCCTCTGCTTGCAAAGGGGCGGCGTCGCCAGTTAGGAGGTTCGGTCGGCGCTCGTCGATCCTCATCTGGACGATACTGGACGTGTCGAGCGGTGGCACCGTTGCTGTACTTCACTGCTGTACGCGACCACTGCCGATTCCGATTCGGCTGCCAGAC
>JBKOZG010000387.1:0-10177 GCA_046725775.1 Actinomycetota bacterium
GGGCTGTTCCCACGGCGGTATTGCTCCTCCAGCGCGCTGCGCTCCTTGAGTGTGTCCATTGGAGCCCAGAAGCCGTCGTAAGTTGCCGCGCGGAGCCGGCCGGCCTTGGCGGCCCGAACGCAGGCATCCATAACAAGATCCTCGCCCTCGTTGAGGTAGTCGTAGATCTCTTTCCGAAGCACAAAGTAGCCGCCGTTGATTCGCATAGGCATGCTGGCCACCGCTGTCAATCCAGTGACCAAGGAATCGGCTTCCATTTCCAGAACATGGAATGAATCCTGCGGCTTTACTGCCAAGAGTTGTGCGACGGCGTCAGTCTTAGCGAACTGCCGGATCAGATCGTTCATTGGTGCATCCGTCAGCACGTCGCCGTAGTTGGCAAGGAACATCTCGTCCCCATCGAGATAGGGCCTTACTCGGCGCAGTCGCTCACCGATCGCGGTATCGATCCCCGTGTCAATGAAGGAGATGGTCCACTCGCTAATGTCGGTGCTGAGCATCTTGACGTACTCGCCGCCCTGCCTGAGCACGAAGTCGTTCGAGGTGGTCTCGCGATAGTTGAGGAAGTAGTCCTTGACGGCCTGCGCGCCGTAACCAAGGCACAAGATGAAGTCCTTGTGCCCGAAGTGTGCGTAGTAGCGCATGACATGCCACAGCACGGGCCGGCTGCCTATGGGTGTCATCGGCTTGGGCAGCGACTGGTTGTCGGCCCGCATCCGCATGCCCAGCCCTCCGCAAAAGAGCACTACTTTCATCACTAGCTCCCCCTCAGCTACTTTTAGAAGACTTCGAGTTTCGGCAGGCTCACAACACACCGGCCGCCCCAACGCCGTACGTATTCCAATTGATCAGTTATCTCGGCCCGTAGGTTCCACGGCATGATGACGACATAGTCAGGCCGTTCCTCGGCCAGCCGCTCGACCGGATGGATCGGGATGTGCGTCCCGGGCAGAAACATGCCGTGCTTGTGCGGGTTGCGGTCAACGGTGAACTCCATCAGATCGGACCGTACGCCGCAGTGATTCAGCAACGTGTTGCCCTTGCCTGGTGCGCCATAGCCGGCGACCCGCTTTCCATCACGTTGGCACCCAACAAGGAATTCCACGAAGTCGTTACGAACGGTTGCCACCTGCTTGGCGAACCCTTTATGGCCGTCGAGCGTGTTTAGCCCGGCGGCCGCTTCAGCGGCAAGCACCCGCGCGACAGAGGGCTCTATTTCGACGGAGCCATTCGATGGCACTGACCAGAGCCGCATTGATCCGCCATGGGTGGGAAGCTCCTCGATGTCGACCACCGTAAGGCCTGCCGCGGCGAGCACCCGCTGCGCCGTCAGCAAGGAGAGATAGGAGAAGTGCTCGTGGTAGATCGTGTCGTACTCGTTACCTTCGATCAGCCGGAGCAGATGCGGGATCTCAGCGCTGACGCGACCTTTGTCGGCTACGAGGGCACGCAGTCCCTTGCTGAAGTCGACGATATCTGGCACGTGGGCGAACACATTGTTGGCAACGACGAGGTCAGCCTGTCCGTGTCGGACGGCCACATCCATGCCCGTTTGCTCGCCGAGAAACATGACCTCGGTCTCGATGCCACGGCGGCGAGCGACCTCGGCGACGTTAGCGGCTGGCTCAATCCCCAGCGAGCGGATACCACGAGCGACGCTGTGCTGTAAAAGGTATCCGTCGTTGCTGGCTACCTCGACCACGAACGAGCTGGGTCCGAGATCCAAGGCGCGGACCGCGTCCTCGACGAACCGCCTCGCGTGGGCCACCCAGGAGTCAGAGTAGGAGGAGAAATATGCGTAGTCGGAGAAGATTTCCTCCGCCGATATATACGCGGGAAGCTGGACCAGTAGGCAGTTTTCGCAGATCCTTACGTGCAGTGGGTAAAACGTCTCACCGGCATCGATTTGGTCCGCGTTGAGGTAGGTCTCACACGGCGGCGACATTCCGAGATCGACGAACGTGTGACGAAGCTCGCTCGAGCAGAGCCGACAGCGAGGATTCGACATATTTGCACTCCCGTTCACGTTTTCCCAGCAATGGCGGATCTCATGCTGACACGACTTGTAGTCTCATTCGGGCCGTAGCGGATGAATCTAAGGAGAACTCTGATGGAGACGACCACGGTGGCCATACCAGGAGTCATCGTCTTTACGCCCAAACCGCATATCGATCGCCGGGGATTTTTTAGCCGTACGTTTGATACCCAGGTCGCGCGCGAGGCTGGCATAGATCCGGCGGCATTTGTCCAGGACAGCACATCGCGCTCCGCCAAAGGGGTCATCCGTGGACTCCACGTCCGGGTCGGCGCCGGTGAGAACAAGCTGGTGCGATGCTCCGCAGGTGCCATCTTCGACGTAGTGGTTGATCTCCGACCGGCCTCGCCGACCTTCCGGCAGTGGCTTTCATTCGACCTCAATGGGGACAACCAGCGCTCGGTGTATATCCCCGCCGGCTGCGCGCATGGCTTCCAGGCGCTCACGGAGCCGGCCGATACCTCGTACCGGATCGATCGCGAGCATGATTCCTCCGAAGACCTCACCATTGCTTACGACGACCCCGAACTCGACGTGCCTTGGCCACTGCCGGTTACCGTGATGTCGGACAGCGACCGGATGGCCAGGCCACTACGGCTGCTCACGGACAGACTCTCCGCGATTCGTGCTTGAGAAACCGAATGTCCATGCTGGTGAATCGTCGCAATCAGTTTGGACACGTCCCTAATGCGCTCCGCGCTTGGCCAGCACGGCAGAAGCGGTCTTCCACAAGATGAGCAGATCGAGGGTCAGGGACCAGTTCTCGACATACCGAAGGTCGAGGCGGATCGCTTCGTCACCCTTAAGCTCTGACCGTCCGCTGACCTGCCACAGGCCGGTCAGACCTGGAGTGACGAGAGAGCGACGTACGGCTTCGCGCGGCATCTGCGCGAGCTCGGAAGTAAGGTGCGGCCGGGGCCCGACCAGCGACATCGATCCAGTCAATACGTTCAACAGCTGCGGCAGCTCGTCGAGGGAGAAGTCGCGCAAGATCCTGCCGATGGGAGTGATTCGGGGATCATGCCGCAGCTTGAACAAGCCTCCATTGCCTTCGTTACTGGACATGAGATCGGCCTTGCGCGTCTCCGCGTCAGTGACCATCGAACGGAACTTGAGCATCGTGAACAACTGACCGCCACGACCGACCCGGGTTTGCCGGAAGATTACTGGTCCCCCGTCCTGCAGCTTCACCACGGCGGCGATTGCCAAGAGGACAGGGGCAAGCAGGACCAGACCGACGGATGCCAGGACGAGATCGCTGACTCTTTTCACCCCACGACGCCAGCCGGTGAAGTGAGGCTCCTCGACGTGCAGCAGCGGAAAGCCCATCAGCGGCCGGATGTGCATGCGCGGTCCGGCTACTTCGACCAGGCCAGGGTCCACGAGTAGCTCAACTCCGGCGCCCTCCAGCGACCACGCGAGCTCTCGCAAATAGTTGTATCGAGTTGCGTCGTCGCTCGTCACCGCGACAGCGTCGCAACCCATAGTGCGGACGACCTCAGCCACCTGGCTGAGGTTGCCGAGCACGGGAACCCCGTCGATGGCCGGCCTAGGCAGTTCGGAAGAGGGTAGGCAGACACCGATCACTTTCATGCCTGCGTCCGGCTCTCCTTGAATCCGCTCGCTGAGCTGCTGCGCAGCAGTGAAGCTGCCGACAACAACCACGTGTCGGAGGCTGCATCCGCGGCTCTGTAAGACCTGGAGACCTTTACGTGAGAAAAAGCGGACCAGCAGGCTGAGCATTACCGCGAAGGGAGTCCCGGTCGCAACAAGCTTCAGTAACGCGAACAACGTGAGCGTAAGGTGGCTCGTCGGATCCGCAGCACCCGTCGGGACGGCCATGAATCCCGCCGGCAGTGCGCCGGCCACAACGACCAGCATGCCGGCTCGAATGACCGCACCGGGTTCATCGAGGCCGATGCCGATCCGATTGCGGCGATACCCACGACATATCGCGATCGCGGCTGGCCAGATGACCAGCCCGATTAAGCAGAGCAGCGAGACCACATTGTGCCCAGCCAGCGTGTCTTTGGGCGCGGACAGCGTGTTACTGATCGATGCAGGAACGGCTGCGCTGATCCCTCCCACGAGCGCGTCAGCGCCGGCGACCAGCATGAGGTAACGCCTGCTCCATGTCGCAAAGCGCTTGGTTGCTGGAACGGTGGCAGCAGTATCCGTCGTCCTGTTGAGGTGGTCAGTGCTGAGGCCGAGTTTCTCGAGGCGCAGTGTCGGCGCGTCGTCCAGTAGGTCGGTAGCCTGTCCGGCACTCAGCCGCGATGACGCGGTCGCCTGGAAATCTGGGCGCAGCTCCCGCCCGTCACGGCGCCTCGGGCCTGTCAACCCAGGTTGTGATGCATCGCCACCTATCGACGTTCGCAACAGGCTTTCTGGCCTTGCCATTTCCCCCAAGAACCCCCGGCTTCGACACTCGTCGGCCCCCCGACGAGTCAGGTGCCCGAACGACAACATTGGGGTGGCAGACAGTGGGGGAAGTTATGACGCTGTCGGACACCCCGAACTCGTTCAAGCACCCGCAATCTATCCTGCGACCGAGGCCGGGATTGGGACCTATATTCAATTGTGATCTTGGACAACATCGATCCCGCTGAGGTAACACATTCCAGAACCCGTTCTACGCAACCAGCTCGGTAGCGAGGCGTATTGGGTCATGGTCTTTTCCTGTTAGGGAGGAAACCGTTGCGTGCAAGGGAAAGACAGGCTCTGTGAGCATCGCCTCTTGGTCAATACAAGATCATCGTCCAACAATTGGGAACTGCTTTTGCCTGGACTTGGTCGGCTCACTGCGAGGACCGCCTTTGCGCAGGTAATGAATTCGTTACTTTCGGCGTGTCGTGCTTCTCAACGTCACGGCGCAGCAACAACCAGCGCACGGGACAACCGTTGGCATGCGTCAAGTTGAGACCCTCGGTCCAACTCAGCTGCGCCAGCCCAGCCGCCTGAAATCGACCTTCGATCACACTGACGCGTACGGTCCGCTGGAGCTTCGCGCTGGAGATGAACATCCAGCCAGCCAGGGACACGTTGAACGTCAGCAAAGCAGAGTTCCGGGCTGTTGTCCGCGGTGAATCGGCTGCAAATGTCAGCATTCACTGTCGGTTGCGAGGAATCTACTGTCGCGTCATCGGTCGGGCTGAATCTCAGTGTGCCGGCACTCCCCGTGTTGTGACCAACACATTTGACCTCGACGCATTCCCGGCCGCATCCACCGCATTCATCTGATAGCTGTAGGGGTACAGGGGTTAGCTGTCTGATCGGAATAGCTGGTCGACGGATTTGGGTCAGGCTGCGCGCCGGTGGTTGGCGCTATCTCCGCAGCGCCGCCATCGTCGGTGCAGACCGACCGCTACGACGCTCGCATTCTCGCCGCGAGGAAAGGCGGTCCTGCCCCACTAATCGGTGGGACCTGCCCGCGCTGTTGCGTCATCTGGTGCCGGAATCGAAGTCCTGCTGCCGGTACGGGTATGTGAATAGATTGGTAATCACAGCCAAAATCGCGATCTGGCAGTTAGACTCGCGGAGTCGTCGTGGCGGCCGAGATCTCTGGGCGGGCCAGGGTGCTCGACCGTAGTTCACGGCAAATCGGGGGTTGATATGCGGCTGCTTCGACTTGCAGTGCATGCAGTGGTAGCGGTGTCTCTGGTAGTCACAGGACTGATCGCCACCGTTGGGACGGCGTCTGCGGCGGACACTTCGCCGCCAACCCAGCCCGGTGCGATCACAGTGTCGAGCTTGACCGCCACCTCGGCGACACTGACCTGGGCTAAATCGACCGATGACGTAGAGGTCGTCGGCTACCGGGTGTACCGGGGCCCCGCTACGGCAGCAGACACGGAACTGACGTGGATCGCATCAATTGATCCTGCCGTGTCGTACTCTGCGACCCGCTTGTACAGCGGCACTGCATACAAGTTCGGCATCCAAGCAATCGATGCGGCAAACAACAAATCTGTCACGCGGACGGTCACGCTGACCACGCTGACCAGCTCGGACAGCACGCCGCCAGCTGCACCAACGGCTCCGACGGCCTTGGTGTTCTCAGACGACCGCATTGATTTGACCTGGCCAGCGTCCTCTTCGACCGACGTGGCCGGCTACCAAGTCCTCCGGAACAACACCATGGTCGCCACCGTTGACCTGCCTGCCTCGTTGCGTTATTCCGATAACGGGCTGTCGGCGGGCACCGCGTACTCGTACAGGGTCAAAGCAATCGACTCCAACGGTCTTTCCTCCAATGCCTCACCGGCAAGGTCGGCCACCACCTTGGCAGCCGGCACCGTGAGGATTGCGCGCGGCCCCTTTTCTTCGAAGGTGACCAGCTCTTCTGCTGTTATCTCGTGGTGGACCAACGAGCCGACGACGGGATCAGTCGCGGTCGGTGGGACGACGGTGACCGATCCTGCCGGCTCTACACACCACCACCAGGTCGCCGTCACCGGCTTACCGCCGGCCGCCTCGCACTCATACACAGTCACCAGTGGTCCCGCCACAGCGACTGGGACGTTCCGCACATCCGCGGCGCCAGGTCAGACCTTTAGCTTTGCCATGATCGGCGACTTCGGGGGTGGGGGAACCGGCGCGACGGAGAACGCTGCCAGCATCAAGGCTGCTGGCACTGACTTCATTCAGACCGTCGGCGACAACGTCTACCCGTCCGCTGGACTTCCCGACCCAAACTTCGCGACCACGTACTCTGACCTCGACCAACGCTTCTTCAAGCCGTTTGGGCCCACCGTAAAGGACCAGCCGTTCTTCCCCGCGAACGGCGACAAGGAGTACTTCGGCGACGGACAGTGGTGGGATGCGTTTCCGATGCACGGCAACAACCACAGTTGGTACAGCTACGACTGGGGGGACGCCCACATTCTGGTGCTCGATACCGAAGTCCCGTACAGCCCTGGCACCGAGCAGTATGACTTCGCCGCAGCCGACCTCACTGCGAGTCAGAACGCAAAGTGGCGGATCGTGGTGACGCATGGACCGCCCTTCAGCTCAACCAGCGCCGTTTCAAGCGCAGACGGCGTACGGACGCATCTTGTTCCGCTGTTTCAGGCGCGGAACGTCCATTTGGTGGCTTCAGGCAACAGTCACAACTATGAACGCACTTTCCCATTGATTGACGGCGCCCCGGTGACGACGGGTGGGGTGACCTATCTAGTGACCGGTGCCGGCGGCAATGGTAGGAACACCTTCTCGATGGCCCAGCCTGCGTACAGTGCCTTCAGGCAGGACGCCTTCTACCAGTACACGAAGGTGACGGTATCGCCCACCGAACTGCTCGTCGAGGGAAGGCGCGCCGACACGGGGGCCGTCTTCGATAGCGCGACGATCACCGCGTCCAGTGGTGGTGGTACGACGACGACCACACTGAACGCGTTGGCGGACGCCCGGGTGGAGCAGGCGAACCCAACGACAAACTATGGAACCTCTTCGACGCTGGGGGTGGACCAGAGCTCGACGGCTCAGGTGGAGAGTTACCTCAAGTTCAACCCCTCGCTCGTCACGGGCACGGTGAGCAGCGCCAAGCTGCGGTTGTGGACCACCACAGGCTCCTCGAGTGCGACGACGAATGGCCCTGCGGTTTACGAGGTGAGTACCGACTGGGCTGAAGGCACGATCACCTGGAACAACAAGCCGGGCCGGGCCGCGATGGCTACCGACAATGCCGGAGCCTTGGCAGTTGACAGCATGGTGGAGTACGACGTGACGGGCCTGGTGGCGCACGGAATCTACAACTTCAGTCTGGTCCCAGACTCCACCGACGGAACTAGCTTCAACTCCAGCAGCAACAGCGCCACCACGAAACGACCCCAACTCGTCGTCACGACGTCATCGGGATCCGGGGGTGACACGACGCCGCCGACGGCGCCCACGGGCTTGTCTGCAACGGCCGTTTCGAGCTCTCAGGTGGATCTGGACTGGACCGCATCGACTGATGATGTGGGCGTGACCGGGTACGACGTCTACCGTGGTACGACGCTAATCAAGACCGTCACCGGTACGAGCACAAGCGACACGACGGTGGCCGCTGGCACTACCTACAGCTACTCCGTGAAGGCGAAGGACGCTGCCGGCAACGTCTCGCCAGCGAGCGATTCCGCGACGGTGACCACCCCTGGTGGTGGTCCGACGACGACAACGCTGAATGCGTTGGCGGACGCCCGGGTGGAGCAGGCGAACCCGACGACGAACTATGGGACCTCCTCGACGCTGGCGGCAGACCAGAGTTCGACGGCTCAGGTGGAGAGTTACCTCAAGTTCGATGCCTCGGTGGCCACCGGAACGGTGACCAGCGCCAAGCTGCAGTTGTGGACCACGACGGGATCCACGAGTGCGACGACGAATGGCCCTGCCGTTTACGGGGTGAGCACGGATTGGGCCGAAGCCACGATCACCTGGAACAACAAGCCGGGCACGGCCGCGACGGCTACCGACAATGCCGGAGCCTTGGCAGTTGACAGCATGGTGGAGTACGACGTGACAGATCTGGTGAAGAACGGAACCTACAACTTCAGCCTGGTCCCAGACTCCAGCGACGGAGCTAGCTTCAACTCCCGTAGCAACAGCGCCACCACGAAGCGACCTCAGCTTGTCGTCACCACCACCACCACTGGCTGATCAATGTCCCCAAAGCGGGGTCGAAGCAATCACCGTGTCAACTCCTTTTAGAGTGGCGAGGCAAGAATCGTGGCGCTTTCCAAGGCCTGCTAACAGCCCCACGCTAAAATCACCGGCGTACTTTGCAAGGGGGCGCGTGGGGCTCCCGGCGCGATAACGCCGGGAGCCGCAGAACCCGGAAAGGCCGGAGATGAGTAGCGATACTCGCCCATTTTCCGGCCGTCCTCACTCTCATCGCCGAAGCGCTCCTCTGGCCGTCGCGAGAGTGCTGATAGTCACAATGCTGCTGTCGGTGTTGCTCGCAGCCGACGCGCCGGAGCGGGCGACCTCGTGGCCATCTACTCCTTCTCCGGTCGGCTGGCCCATTAGGGCGGCTTTCTACTACCCATGGTTCCCCGAAAGCGAGCATTGGGCGACTCGTTACACGCCTAGCCTCGGCAAGTACCACAGCAGCGACAAACGGGTTCTGGCAGCCCATGTGGCTCAAGCTCAGTACGCCGGCCTGGACGCCTTCATTTCCTCCTACTGGGGTAGAGACACTCCGACCGCCCATCGGCTGCCCTTGCTGCTAGACGCAGCCGGTAGCCAGGGCTTTCACGTCGCCGTATATTACGAGCCCGAGTCTTTGCCGACCCCGCCCTCCAGCTCCGCGCTTGGCCATGACTTCGACGCGCTTTACCATCTGACCCATCACCCGGCATGGCTACGCGTGGATGGGAAGCCCGTGCTTTTCGTCTACAACATTGGGATGGAAGCTTCCTGTACGGCCGTGGGCCGGCTGCTGGCAGCCAATCAGGGGCGCTTCTACCTCAACCTCAAAGTTTTCGCGGGCTACCCCGACTGTCCGGCCCAGCCCAATTCCTGGCACCAGTACGTGCCGGCTAGCGGCTACGACCAGCAGGGCAGCGACTCCGCCAGCATCTCGCCCGGCTTCTACAAGTTCGACGAGCCGGCTCCCCGCCTGGCTCGCGACCTGGTGCGCTTCCAGGCCGACCTGGCTCGCCAGGTGGCCTCGGGTGCTCGCTGGCAGCTGGTCACCACCTTCAACGAGTGGGGGGAGGGGACGGCCGTTGAACCGAGCCGAGAGTGGGAATCCGAGTCAGGGCACGGGATCTACTTGGATGCCCTGCGGGCCGCGTACGTCTAACGCAGGCGGACGCGAAACGTCGCTCAGCGGCACTCAGTGGTCCCGCTATCGAGGATCTCACCATCCGGAGCCTGCAGAAACTGCCAGGCAAATGCCTCAGGCAAGAGCTGCAGTCGCAGTACCCCGTTATGTCCAGTAATCCGGACCGCACTGGTCGGCTCCGGATTATGGAACAGGTAGTGGCTGGCCCCACCGGTGCCGGCGACCATCTGGGTCATGCCTTTTGCAGGGGCGGCATCGCCGTCGGCGTTCATGGGCACGTACCGCTCGTAGTCGTGATCATGCCCGCTGAGTACCAGCTCAGCGTGGGCCGCGGCGAGTATCCGCCAGAGTGAATCCTGGTCGAGGCTGTTGCCGTG
>JBKOZG010000340.1:0-7949 GCA_046725775.1 Actinomycetota bacterium
GTGCAAGATCAATCTGCAGGAATTCTGTCTTCGGCAACGAATCGCCGGCCGACCACTCAAACCGCCAGCTCAGCTTATGGTGCCGGTGCCTTTGAGTCGGCGCGCAGCCTCAGCGATTGAGCCGGTCATCGAGGGATACACGGTAAACGACTCCGAGACTTGATCAACAGTGAGTCGCTGCGCCACAGCAATCGCTACCGGGAAGATCAACTCACTGGCCCGTGGGGCGACCACCACCCCGCCGATCACGATGCCGGTCACCTTGCGGCAGATGAGCTTGACGAAGCCGTCGCGGCTGCCCTGCATCTTGGCGCGAGCGTTACCTCGCAGCGGCAGCGTCACCACACGCGCCGGCACATCACCTGAGTCGACCTGCTGTTGGGTTACGCCAACAGTGGCGATCTCCGGCGCGGTGAACACATTCGACGACACCGTCTTGAGGTCGAGGGGTGACACGGCCTCGCCCAACGTGTGCCACATGGCGATCCTGCCCTGCATAGCAGCAACGGAGGCAAGCATGAGCACGCCCGTGCAGTCCCCAGCCGCATACACCCCTCGCGTCGATGTGCGCGACACCCGATCGACCTCAATGAAGCCGCCCCGGTCCACCTTGACGCCCGCCTCCGCTAGACCAATACCTGCCGTGTTGGGTATGGATCCGACAGCAAGCAGGCAGTGTGAGCCGATAACGGTGCGTCGATCGGTCAACGTCACCGTGACCTGGTCGCCGTTGCGCTCGACCGCCTGAGCGCGCGACCGCGACAACACTGTCATGCCACGTCGCAGGAAGACATCCTCGAGCACCTGTGCGGCATCTGCGTCCTCGCCAGGAAGAACCCTGTCACGTGAGGAGACGAGCACCACCTCGCAGCCGAGGGCGTCGTACGCGCTGGCAAACTCCGCACCCGTCACCCCAGAGCCAACAACGATCAGCCGCTCCGGCAAATCAGGCAGCTCGTACACCTGGGTCCAGGTGAGGATCCGCTCGCCGTCCGGCTTGGCCTCAGGAAGTTCTCGAGGGTGTGCCCCTGTTGCGACCAAGATCATGTCGGCCGGCAAGGACTGCTCACCATCTGCAGTCTGGGCGATCACACGCTCGGGCCCGTCAAGTCGGCCGCGCCCGGCTACCAGGGTGACGTTCTCGCGGAGCAGACGCTCTTCGATGTCGCAGGATTGCCTCTTCGCGAGATCGAGTACTCGCTGGTTGACCGCGAGCAGGTTGACGTGTACGCCGGCGTCGACATCCCCTTGATCAAGAGGGCCAAACCGCATCCCCAGGTCGGCCGACTGGCGGACATCGGTCATGACTTCGGCTGTGGCGATCAAGGTCTTCGAGGGAACGCAGTCGGTGAGGACCGCCGAGCCGCCGAGGCCGTCGCTGTCGACCAGGGTGACCTCGCCACCCAGCTGGCTGGCCACCAGCGCTGCCTCGTAACCGCCAGGACCTCCGCCGACAATCACCACTCGGGTCACCACGTTCGCGATTCTTCCACTCGCTGGCGGCAGCCTGACCCGATAGCCTCGCTGCTGTGCTGTACGCGGCGTACGGAAGCAACCTTGATCCAAGTCAAATGGCCGGCCGCTGCCCGCATTCACCGCAGCGCGGGACTGGATGGATCGAGGGCTGGCGCATCACCTTTGGTGGCGAGGGCTGGGACGGCGCGCTACCGACGCTGGTCGAGGCACCCGACAGTCGGGTCTTTGTGGCCCTGTACGACGTAACACCAGGTGATGAGAACATCCTCGATGAATGGGAGAGCGCGGACACAGGTTTGTATCGCAAGGTCCGGGTACGGGTGGCGACCCTGGACGGCGAGCTGACCGCCTGGATCTATGTGCTGAACGACTTCGAGGGGGGCATCCCGAGCGCCCGGACCGTTGGCATTCTTGCCGACGCCGCCGAAGCAGCTGGTGCTCCCAAGGACTATGTCGCGGGACTGCGGTCGCGTCCTTGCGCCAGTGGCTGGTGAGGTCCCGCAGTTGGTGTCGTGTCTCCTAGAGTGCGAGCATGCCTAACATTGGCCTGCCATCCGATCCGTACGCACTCGCCAAGCTCGCCGCAGCCGCGGTACAAGAACGCTTCCAGATCGCACAGCTCGACACTGCTTTCGTGCTGGGATCCGGATGGTCAGCCACCGCAAATGATCTTGGTCAGCCGATCGGCAGCTGCGAGCTCGACGAGCTGCCAGGCTTCGCCAAGCCGAGGGTCATTGGCCATGGCGCAGCGCTCCGAATCGTCTCGACGCCAACAGGCAAGATCACGGCGATCTTCACTGGGCGGACCCACCTGTACGAGGGTCAGGGCGCAGACCAAGTGGTGCACGGGGTACGTACAGCTGTATCTGCAGGCGCCAACGTCATCGTGCTGACTAACGGGTCTGGCGGCCTCAACGCGGACTGGCCGCCTGGCTCGACGGTGCTGATCCGCGACCACATCAACCTGACAGGTAGCTCTCCATTGGTTGGTGCACGTTTCATCGATATGTCAATGGCCTACTCGGCGAGGCTGCGTGATCTTGCGCGGTCAGTGAATCCCGGCATGCCGGAAGGGGTCTACGTCCAATTCCCGGGGCCTCAGTTCGAGACCCCGGCAGAGGTGCGGATGGCTGCTGCGCTTGGCGGCGACCTGGTGGGCATGTCAACCACGATCGAAACCATCGCGGCCCGCGAGCTGGGCGCGGACGTACTGGGCATCTCTCTGGTCACGAACTTGGCGGCTGGTATCTCACCCGAGCCGCTCAGCCATGAAGAGGTCCTCGAGGCTGGACGAGAAGCTGCGCCGCGGCTGCGACAGTTGCTCGGGGGAATCGCGGCAGCGCTGTGACGGCCAGGGCACCGGCCCTCTCCGGCGACCTCGTCCGTGCCATCGCCAACTGGACCGAGCAGGACCCGGATCCGCAGACCCGGCGGCAGCTGGACGATCTGGCCAAGGCGGCGAATTCCGGGGACACCGGTGCAATGGCCGAACTTGTCGGCGCATTCTCCTCCCGACTCCAGTTCGGCACGGCCGGACTGCGCGGCGCGCTCGGCCCTGGACCGAATCGCATGAATCGAGTCGTCGTTGGGCAAGCCGCCGCCGGACTCGCAAACTACCTTGTTGATCAAGGTCTGACTGGCGGGAAGGTGATCATCGGCTTCGACGCCCGGCACAACTCGGACCTCTTCGCTCGGGACACGGCGCAGATCATGTCGGGTGCTGGCTTCCAGACCATGATCACGTCGGGACCCTTGCCAACGCCTCTGGTGCCATTCGGGATCCGCCATTTCGGCTGTGTCGCCGGCGTGGTGGTAACCGCATCACACAATCCGCCTCAGGACAACGGCTACAAGGTCTATCTCGGGGACGGCTCGCAGATCGTGCCGCCCGCCGACGCGGAGATCTCTGCATGGATCGACGAGGTCGCCAAGCACAGCCTGGACAACGTGCCGCGGTCGCAGTCCTACAAAGTCCTCGGAGAGGAGTTGCAAACGGCCTACCTGGATCGGGTTGCGTGCCTGGTACCCCGGGACACGCCGCGCCAGGTGCGCTGGGTCTACACGCCACTGCATGGCGTGGGCGCCGCGCTGGTCGAAAAGGCGGTCAAGGCCTGCGGGTTTCCGTCTCCTCATTTGGTGGCTGAGCAGGCCAGCCCGGATCCGAGGTTTCCGACAGTGGCGTTCCCGAATCCGGAGGAACCTGGCGCCATCGACCTTGCTCTGGCACAAGCACATCAGATCAGCGCCGATCTGATCATCGCGAACGACCCGGATGCCGACCGTTGTGCGATAGCAGTGATCGTCGATGGGGAGTGGCGGATGCTAACCGGCGACGAGCTCGGTGTGCTGCTTGGCGAGGACGCCCTGCGGCGCGGCGTCCGCGGGACTTACGCCTGCTCGATCGTTTCCAGCTCCTTACTCTCGGCCTTGGCGGCGGCTTACCGCCAACCCTTCGTCTACACCTTGACCGGGTTCAAGTGGATCGGCCGGGTACCTGGCCTGGCGTACGGCTATGAGGAAGCGATTGGCTACTGCATCGATCCGGATGCGGTTCCTGACAAGGACGGGGTATCCGCGCTGATCATGGTGCTGGCCCTTACCGCCGGCCTCAAAGCCGAGGGACGCAGCCTCGCGGATCGGCTGGATGACATCGCACGCCGGAACGGGGTCTACCAGACAGACCAGGTGTCAGTACGCGTCCCCGATCCCAAGATCATCACCGCGGCCATGGATCGGCTTCGAGCGCGTCCGCCCAGAATCCTTGCTGGACAGCCCACCTCGGTGCTCGATCTAGCCCATGGCAGTCATGAACTGCCACCTACTGATGCGGTGTTGATCACTGGCGAAATGATCAAGGTCGTGGTCCGGCCGTCTGGTACCGAGCCGAAACTCAAGTGCTATCTCGAGGTACATCTGGGTACCCACCGCAGCGCCGACCTCGCTGCCAGCCGCGCCGAGGCGCGATCGATCCTTGCCACGATCCGGTCGGAGATGTCAGCCATTCTGGGACTCTGACGGGCCTTCGGCGATCCAGCGGAATAGGCAGACCTTCAATTCTTAGTGACTTTCGGCATATTGGCGCAAATTTGCACGCTTGCGTTAGAATCTGTGGCACCAGTGTGGGGGTCACGTGGATTTTTTTTGCTCGGGGGAAGGAGACCCATGGCCGAACAGACACACCTCCAGCCCTTGGAGGTGCACGAGGTGCTGGCCCGGCACGTGCTGACCGACGGAATGAAGCTCGTTCTGGACCTCAAGCGCAGCAGGGGTAGTCGCCTGGTTGATGCTCGTACCGGCGAGGGCTACCTCGACATGTACACCTTCTTCGCCTCGGCTCCGCTTGGGGTCAATCCGCCCGGCATCGCTGACGATCCGACATTCATGGCCGAGCTTGCCGAAATTGCTGTCAACAAGCCGGCCAATCCAGACATGTACAGCACCGCGTACGCGGAGTTCGTTGAGACCTTTGTCCGCGTGCTCGGTGATCCCGCACTCCCCCACCTGTTCTTCATCGAAGGCGGCGCTCTGGCCGTCGAAAACGCGCTCAAGGTCGCATTCGACTGGAAGAGTCGCAAGAACCAGGCCGCGGGGGTCGACCGGAATCTCGGCGCTCAGATCATGCATCTGACACAGGCCTTCCACGGGCGCAGCGGCTATACCCTGTCGCTGACCAACACCGAACCTAACAAGACCGATCGATTCCCGAAGTTCGACTGGCCCCGGATCGACGTGCCGGCGATTACCCATCCGCTCAGTGATCATCTCGAGCAGGTGATTGCCGCTGAAGAACGCGCGAGGCAGCAAGCGGAACGCGCCTTCGCTGAGCACCCTCACGACATAGCCGCATTCATCGCCGAGCCGATCCAGGGCGAGGGCGGTGACAACCACATGCGAGCCGAGTTTCTGCAAGCCATGCTCAAGCTGGTGCACTCCCACGATGCGCTGTTCATCCTGGACGAGGTGCAGACCGGAATCGGCACCACGGGCACCCCCTGGGCCTACCAGCAATTGGGAATCCAGCCTGATGTCGTCGCATTCTCCAAGAAGGCGCAAGTTGGCGGCATTATGGCCGGCGGCCGGGTCGATGAGGTGCCGGACAACGTGTTCACGGTTTCCGGACGGATCAACTCAACCTGGGGTGGCGGGCTCGTCGACATGGTCCGCTCGCGCCGGGCATTGGAAATCATCGAGTCAGAGGGTCTCATCGAGCAGGCTGGCCCAAAGGGCCAGCAACTGGTGGCGGGACTTGAGGAGCTTCGCGAGGACTCCGGGTTGATCAGTAACGTCCGCGGCCGCGGACTGTTCGTCGCATTTGACCTCGAAACTCGCGACGAGCGCGATGCAGTGGTCACAGATCTGCGGACGGTCGAGCGCGTGATCGTACTGCCCTGCGGCGAGCGGTCGATCCGCTTCCGTCCGGCGCTGTCGGTGAGTGAGGATGAGATTGACGAGGCTGTCGGAGCTACTCGTCGCTCCGTCGTACGCGTCGCCAGCAAGGAGCTGCAGTACTCGTGAATGAAGTTAGGTCACGCAGAACCCACGGACCTCGCGGGTTGGTGATCTCGATAGTGGACGGCGCACCAGTGTCTGGTGGCCGTACGCTGCCGAGCACAAACCCGGCGCGCCTTGACGAGGTAGTCGGTGAGGTGTCCTTCGGCGACGCCTCCCTTGTGGTGAGAGCCGCCGAGTCGGCCAAGAAGGCGCATGAGGAGTGGGCCGCGATACCCGCGCCGATCCGAGGGCGCGCGATCGCCCACATCGGCCGTCTCATCGAGGACAACGCGGAGGCGCTTGCAAAGCTGATTACTGCCGAGATCGGCAAACCGTACGCCGAAGCGCTGGGTGAGGTACGCGAGATCATCGACACCTGTGACTTCTTCCTCGGCGAGGGCCGGCGACTCTACGGGCAAACTGTGCCCAGCGAGATGCCGGACAAGCAGCTGTTCACATTCCGTCAGCCGGTGGGCACAGTTGCGGTGATCACTGCTGGAAACTTCCCGGTAGCAGTGCCGGCCTGGTACATCGTGCCGGCGCTGCTGGCGGGCAACACTGTGGTGTGGAAGCCTGCCGAATACTCAGCAGTCAGCAGCGCAGCGTTTCACGAGCTCTTCGTCCGAGGCGGCGGGCTTCCGGACGGGGTTTTCAATGTTGTGCACGCCGACGGCGTCGCAACCTTCTCTGGATTGGAGCAATCGCTGGAGGCGGGGCTGCTCGACAAGGTCGGCTTCACCGGCTCGTCTGCAGTCGGCCGCGAGATTGGCGCGTTGACCGGGCGTTATCTGCAGACCGCGTGCTTGGAGCTGGGCGGCAAGAACCCGCTGCTCGTCACACCGAGCGCTGACCTTGATCTTGCGGTCGAGGGTGCGCTCTTCTCCGGCTTCGGCACCGCCGGACAGCGCTGCACCTCGCTAGGTACCGTCATTGTGCACGAGTCCGTGCATGACCAGTTCCTGGCGCGGTTCAATGCGGCTGTGGCTGGCGCCAAGGTGGGCGATCCGACGCAAGACGTGCTCATGGGGCCCATGATGGATGCGAAATTCGCGGAGCGTTTTGAGGACTTCCTGGGTTGGATACAGCCGCATCACGCGGTCCAGACGGCGTACGGCAAGATCACGAAAGACAACCCGCGGGACGGCTTCGTTGGTGACCCGAGCACAGGGCTGTACTACCACCCTGTGGTGATCGACGGTGTACGCGCCGGTGACCGGATCTTCATGGAGGAGACCTTTGGCCCAATCGTAGGGATTGCCAGCTACCAGTCGCTGAACGAAGCGATCGAGATGGCGAACGCTCCTGGCTACGGCCTTTCCTCCTCCATCTACACCACCGATCCCAAGGACGCATTCACCTTCCGGGACAAGATCAGCGCCGGCATGGTGTCGATCAACAACTCGACCTCCGGTGCCGAGGCCCACCTGCCGTTCGGGGGTAACGGCAAGTCGGGTAATGGATCCCGGCAGTCCGGCATCTGGGTGCTCGATCAGTTCACTCGCTGGCAAGCGGTGAACTGGGACTACTCCGGCCGGCTGCAGAAGGCTCAGATGGACATCGTCGAGCTCACCCCAGATACCACCTTCCGGCTCTAGAACTTCTTGATGGACCCGCTGGACCGTCACTTCCGCGACTCCGTCGCCGACTTGTCAGAATCCAGTTCGGCTACAGCGCAACTGGGTTCTGACAAGTCGGCGTGGTGGTGGGAGGTGTTCGAAGCTCAGGCGACGAGTCGGCACCTGGATTTCGTGGCACGGGAGCTGCAGCAGGAGGGTCGCGGGTTCTACACCGTCGGTTCGTCTGGGCATGAGAGCAACGCGCTGGTCGCGATGGCCTCGCGGGTGACGGATCCCGCCCTGCTGCATTACCGCTCGGGGGCGTTTTACGTGGCTCGAGCACGACAGGCGCCTAGCTCCACACCGGTGCGAGACGTGCTGCAAGGGCTCATGGGTATGGCGGACGAGCCGATCGCCGGCAGTCGG
>JBKOZG010000180.1:0-6853 GCA_046725775.1 Actinomycetota bacterium
CGCGCTGACCATCGGAGCGGCAACCCGCGCGTGGTGGGCGGCGACCTGGGGCAGATGCTTGCCTTCCACGTTGGGGTCGCCGATGGAGTAGGCGAACACGTGGGTGCTGAAGTAGACCAGATTCGTCGCGACCACCAGCAATGCCAACTCACCAGGCGGTACCGCCGCGCTGCCAGCCAACGTTGATGCGGCGACGATAGATCCGTAGCAGCCTGCGCTGACCCGCTCGGCGCCCTCGCGGCCGAGTTCACGCCGGCTCCATCGATCAAGCCAGGTCATCCATCAGGCCCTCCACGCTGCATGTCCGGGACGAGGCCAGCATGTCAGGCATCCACCGACGACGACCCGCACCCATTGAAGACGCGGATTTCCAGACCGGCGAAGCGATCTTCACGACAACGGGTGATCCGTCCGCGGGTCCTCGCTGCTTTCGTCTCGATGTCAGCCCACGGGAGGAAGATCCTGTCACGAAGGTCAGCCGTTCACTGATTGGCGCCGAACGCCGGGACAGCGTGTCGCCCAGCATCGCGGAGAGCTGGGTGGCCGTGGATCCGCTCTCCTCGAAGACCGCCCGAACCCGGCGCAGCTTCCGCCGCGCCGCCGGGCCGAGCGCCTCGGCGAGGACCTCGTCGGACCCGAGCACCCGCTGCTGCACGATCCACAAATGCTGGAGCGAGAACAGCCGGCTGCGCAGCCGGGAGATGTCCCGCCGTTCGGTTCCGGACCTGAGTCCCGCGCGGGTTTCGTCCAGGGATAGGGCCCACTTGGCAGGCCGTTCCTACCACATACGCCTACTGCTGGGCTAGCGCCAGGAGCACGGCCACCAACGCAGGCTCCGAATCCGCGTCGACCCTGCGCACCGCGTCCGTGACCAGGTAAAGGCTGCAGCCAAGGACGCGGACTGGGCCGAGGAAGATGCAGCCGACGCCATCGACGACGCCACCTGGGTTGTCTACGACGCCGCGCACCGGCCACCGCGACAGCTCAGGCGCATTCGCCAGCTGGTCATCCCGCCCTCCCAGGGGAGTGGGCCTCACCGAAGCTCGACGCCCTGAACCGTGAACCCCTCGCACCGGCTCAAGGTGCTGTGGGCAGGCGCAGCCATCATGCCCACGCCGCCCGCGCGTAGCCCGGGCCCTTGACAGAGTACGGAAAGTCCCCACCAGTCACTAGGCAGTGCCCTGCGGTGGAGTCCGGCGGGCCGTCGCCGAGCTACCGAACACGGCTGCTGACTCATCACATCTCCCCTCATCGACACCGCTACAGACCTATCTCGCGGAGCGGTTCGGTCAGGATCTGATCGATGATCCGCGTTTCCGGCCTGGGCAGGCGCCGGCCGGGTAGACCGGGCTGGTTGATCATCTCAGGAACAGTGGGGTCAGCGGTGAGGAGATGATCGTCGCCGGAGTCGCAACCGTCGCCGGCACCGGCCGTCTCATTGACCGGTTCCGCGACCGGGTCGTCTTCCCGATCATCCACAGTGGCGAGGTTCTCGGCTTTGTCGGCCGCCGGCACCCGACCGCACCGGTGCGCACCGCGGCGGACCGAAATACCTCAAACCTCCCGACACTCCGCTCTTCCACAAGGGCGCTCAACTGTGGCGCCATCGAGCAGCATCTCAGCGCCGGTGGTGTACCGGTGATCGTGGAAGGACCCATGGATGCCAGCGCCGCGACCCTGGCCAGCAGTGGCCGCAACGTCGGTGTCGCTCCGCTCGGCACCTCCCTGACCGATGAGCAGGCCGGCCAGCTCGCCTTCTACGGCAAGAACCCGATCGTGGCCACCGACGCTGATCTCGCCGGCCGGGTCGCCGCCGAACGCGACTTGTGGATCCTTACCCCACACCGCCTCGACCCCCGGTATGCGCGGCTGCCCGAGGGCAGTGACCCGGCCGACCTGTTGGCCCGGCACGGTCCAGCCGCACTCACCGCTGCCGTGGACCAGGCGTGGCCGCTCGGCTACGGCCTGATCTTCGCGTTGCTGCCGGTGGTTCTCGGTAGGCCCAAGAGGGCAGCTCGTACTCGATCGTCAGCGCACCGACACCAAGATGACCATTGCCGCCGAGCGGCTCGTCAACATCGCCGCAATCACTTACCTCTCGTCCGTCTTGGCATGAAGTGATCGTCAACGATTCCACGAAATTGGTATCGCTGATCATCTTGTTGTTGATCAAGCTAGCCCTCTCTCTGACACTGTTGCGTTGAGCTCGCAGAGGGTTGGTGGTGATCAGCCGACTTGCGGTGGTGTGTGACAGATGATCGCTCAGGCGACGGCGGGTTAGGACCTTTAGATGATCAAGTCGCCGCTGCTCCGGGACGCCCTTTACGGCCTGTTTACAGCCACTTGCGCCGTTTGAACAACAAGTAGAGGCCGACCGACAACAGCACCATTGCGAGCAGTGCGAGAGGGTATCCGATCACCCAGTGCAATTCGGGCATGTGGTCGAAGTTCATGCCGTATACGGTGCCGATCAGGGTGGGGGCGAAGAAGATCGCCGCCCAGGCGGAGATCTTTTTGATTTCTTCGTTCTGGGCGTAGCTGGCCTCGGTCAGCTGTTGCACCTTTTCGTTTTGCGCCTGGCCGAGGAGTGTTGACTTGACGCTGAGGACGGTCTGGTAGAACTCGATCACGCCGTGGAGATATTCCGTCTCACCGTCGGCCAGGCTGCGGACCCGGTCGAACTGCTGTGCCGTATCTGCCACCAGCTGTCTGCCATCGGGTGAGATGCCGGTGAGGGAGGTCATGCTGTGGTAGATCGCGCCACTTTGGGCGCCCATAGTGCGCACGGCAAGGAGGCCATGGCGGGCACGGAAGAGCTCGTTGAGGTACTTCTCGGGATCGCCGACGTTTCCACCGGTTAGCCGCTGCTCGAGCTGCCACACATCTTTGGTCATGGTCTCGATGAAGTCCTCCTGTTCGCGGGTCAACACCGTGAGGATGGCGTGCGAAAGCTGAGACGCTGTGGCCGGCCGCAGCCGCCCGGCTTGGATTCGCTGAAGCACGGCGCGGGTCTCCCGCAGGGCAACGTCTGGGTGGACAGCCGGATTGATGGGTCCATGCACCGTCACCAGATAGCGCAGACCGATGAACTGGTCCAACTCGATGTAGTGCACATGCCCGTGCGTTCCTCGTTCGGGCGCATGCAGGATGACAAATACGTGGTCGCGGTAGGCGTGCATCTTTGGGACACGGTTACGCTCCATGGCGTCGTTCACGGCAAGCGGGTGAAACCGGAACACCTCCGAGAGCACACGCACTGCCTCACCGTCCCAGGCGGGGATATCCACCCACACGAGACCGTCCTCACCCTGAAGTAGCAGCGGCAGCTCCTCGACGCCACGCTCCTCAACCCCACTCTTAGTAACGAGGCGAACGTCCATTCGACCCACATCCCTCAGCCGTGCTGCCGCGGTAGGCTTGTCTTCGGCGCTGTAACCGCCCCGCCGCGCGCCCATGTTAGCCACTGTTGCCTGGCAACTTCTTGTTGGAATACGGCCTTCGGCTTGACGGCAGATGCGTCTATATCCTCATCATCTGGTTTGCCGCCTGGATCGGCTTCCTGGTCGAGCCCTACCCGTTCGGACTGCTCACCGATCGTGTCGCTCGAAGCCATATTCCTGTCGACTTCGTGATGATCAGCTAGAACCCTGGCGGACGAGAAGCGCCAAGTGCTGGCCGACCACCAGTGGCAGACAGTCCAGCAGAGGAGCAGCAGAACGAGGAGCAACTTCTCCAACCAGATCATGGAGCTCACCAGGCCGTGCACGCCATGAGCACAGGCCAGTCGGACGGTTTAGCGAATCAGACCGGCGATGAGGTTGACCGAGCCCCCCACGATAGCGGTGCCGAACATATACGACAGCAGGGCGTGGGAGAGCACTGTACGCCGGATCCGTCGATCGCGGATCGTGGTGTCGGACACCTGATAACACATGCCGATGGTGAATGCAACATAGGCGAAGTCGCGATATGTGGGCTCCTCCGGTCCGGCCGGGTCGTCGAAGGCGATCCCTGGGTCCTTCGATCCGAAGTGCAGGTCGGCGTAGCGCAGGGTGAAAACTGTATTGACCACCGTCCACGACAACAAGACCGTTAGCACCGCGAAGCCGATGAGCAGCACCTGAAGTTCGCCGCCCTCCCGCCCCGCAAGAGTGAGGGCGAAGCCGACACCGAGGAGGCTGGCAACACTCGCGCCGAGCAACAGCGCGTTCGCGGAGCCACGGTTCTCGTCTTCGCGTTTGGCCAGCTGCGCGGCGTGCGGGCCGTCGGTGCGGATGATGATTGGCCAGACGCTCACGAGAAAGGCGAGCGCGGCTACATCCCAACCTGTCACCACCGCTACGGCCCATGGCACGAGCCACAGGAGCGCAGCAGCGACGATCAGCCCGCTGGTGCCGACGACGACGGTTCGGCGCATAGCTGGGGCGTGCCATCCCAGCCATCGGTGGTAGCGGGTCGGTGGTGGAATGGCGGTCATGGCTTGAGTGTTGCGGATCGCATCGGGCTATGCCATGGCTGCTGGTCGCCAGGTCACTCCGTGTACACACACTGCTCACGGTGGCCCCACACCGATTTCCAGCGGTCCGATGCGCGAGACCGAGGCGGTCGCAGCACGGGATAGAGAGCGACCGGCTGTTCCCTAAGTAAAAGCGCCTCGCCCAGCCCCTGGCGTGTTTGGATGAGCTGCTGTCTCCAGCTCATCCGTCACGTCGTCACCGAGCTCACGATCGGCGGCACGCTGGCCGCTCGCCTCGCAGTCGAGGCGGTCACGCTGCTGGGGCGTGATCCCCAGAGGCCCTGTTCAGGCCGACCCGCGCTTTGATGCCCTGGCGGTATCAATGACGTCCCTCGGGCTGGCTGGTGCTGCCTGGAGACGACGGACTTCACGGACAAACGACTGACAAATGATCAAGGGCCTGGCGGCGGATGACAACGCTCAGGCCCTTGACGGCTACGGCGAGCCGGGCTTGCCATCTTGGTTTCCTCTCGATGAAGTTGATCTTGACGGTTCGCAGTGTGTGGATGGTGATGGCTCAACTGGGCCATAGTGCTACTCGCCGTGACCGCCGCCAAGCCAACCGCCAGCGCCTCCGCCAATTTGATCAAGCCCTAGGAACGCGCGTATGACTTCGACGCCCTCCACCCAGTCGCCATCTCCAACGCGGGGGACGATCAGTCGGCCCGGCTCAACCAACTCAGGGAGCGGGCGCTGGCCTCAGTCGAGACCCGAACACCACGCTGGCGATCTTCGAGTGGAGCGCTGAAGATGGCTGCGCCGGAGGCGACTGGGACGCGATAGCTCAGGGCACGCCGTGGCTCGGTTACAAGGTCTCGCACGAAACGATCTTGTCCTCGGTGGCGACGGACCCGCCCCCGATGTTCAGGACGCGCGGTGATGTGCCAAGAACGTCCCGTTGCTCGACGAACTCGTTTCCCCGCTGGCGTGGTCCTCCTGCGCGGACCCGCCCAGACCATCAGGGGCGCCGAGCGCCTTCACTGATCATGAGCCGAAAAACCGGTTCGCCTAGAGTGTGTTTGACTCAATTCCGGGGTTTGATTCGCTGGAGCCGCCGGGAAAAATCGAACCGGCTCCGCTCCGCGACCGGCTGAACCTGATTGTCGCCGGGACAACATCTCCGTCGCCGTCGGCCTTCCATATAATCGACCATCTGGTGGCAGGCGCCCCTGAGGAAGAAGCAACGAAATGCCGAGAGCCATCCCGGACTCCGATCACCACTGCCCGTTGTGACGACTGCTCGGAGTGACGCCGCCACGGCGCCCGGCACCATGACGACTACGGTGGTCAGGGCAGTAGCTCGCGCACTTACCGGCGCGGTCTACATCGCCGGTGGATACGCGGTCGTTCGGGCGCCCGGCGGGCGAGTCGGCCAGGCCGCCGACACTCTCGCCAAGATCCGACGCGTGGTACCACTTCCCATCGATGACGAGCTGATCGTCCGCGTCAATGGTGGAGCACAGCTCGTAGCCGGCGCTGCCCTTGCTCTTGGCATCAAACCGAGATTCTCGGCTGCAGTCCTCGCCGGATCGCTGCTACCGACGACGATCGCTGGGCATGCGTTCTGGACGGTTGACGACCCCTCGGAACGGCGAGTGCAACAGGTGCAATTCCTAAAGAACATGGCCATGCTCGGCGGACTGCTGTTCGCGCTGATCGACTCACCACGGTCGGCTCGATGAGAACTCCATAGCGTTGGTTGTACAGAGTCACATTCACTGAGCCGATCCCCCACCGATTAGCCATGAAAGCGCACTGCCCAGCCTTTCGTTCCGGTTCCCCGTTCCACGCGGGTCCAGTGACGTTGAGGCCACCACGCTGCTTTGACGGACGGCAGGCGCAGACAGGGTCAGGTCGAAACGGAGAAGCTCCCGCCGGATTCGGGTTCCGGTGTGGCCAACAAGTAAATCGTCCACCGGATCCGGAGCTTTGACGGCCCACCGCGGAGATCATCGAGCAAAGGGATTCCGCTTCACGAAAGTCTGATCAGTTGTTGAAATGCGGGCGTAGCCAATGAGCATAGGTCGTAGCTAGAAGATCGCGAGCGGCCCGCTTTCTTCTGCTCCTTGCATTTATACTGCAAGCCCAAAACAGCTTTCCACCGGATCAGGTGAAATACCTGGTCGATTTCTTCTTCAGTCGGCACGCGACCGAACTCATCCTGAAGCGCAACCGCGATTTTGCTTTGAGGAGTCGTGGTCAGAACCGTAGGAGAACCTTCGATGAGGTCGCGGAGTCACGGGCCACGCTGAACGCCTGGAGCGCATCGGCTACCGCAAACTCGTGCGTCACCACCGGCTCGACGTACAGGCTGCCGTCGGCGAGCGCCGCGATGAC
>JBKOZG010000008.1:0-33316 GCA_046725775.1 Actinomycetota bacterium
ATGGTTGCGGCCTGAAGAATCTCCCGCGCGGTCAGCACATCCTTGGGTACCTGCTCGTTCGGCTCGTAGTTCTCGGCATGCACCCGGGCGCGGTCGGCACCGAACGCGGCGCGCATTTCAGTGAACATGTCTCCTGGTGCCGTCGTCACCACGTCGATCGACAAGCTGGGCCGCAGCCCCATTCGCAGTGAGTGCCGCAGCGGCGGCCAGCCGTGGCCCATCGACAGCTCGACCTGCGGCGCAATCGAGATCTTGCCGCCGCTGTCTTTGACGAGCTGCCATTCCTCGTCGCTGAAGTGACAACAGTGGATGTAGGTGGTGTCGGGACCCAGAAGTCCGTAATCGTCTAGCGTCTTGATCATCGCGAACCGCCCGGCGAGCCGACCCATTGCGACGTGGATAGTGATCGGGATTCCCAGCTCGCGTGCGAGCTTCCACTCCGCACGAACGACACCCTCCTGGCAGAACCCGCTACCACGAGTGGCCAACCCCATGGTGAGCAGACCGTCGTCGGAGCTGAAGTAGGTCTCCTTTATTCGTCGTACGTCGTCGCCGGGAATCGCGATTGAGCTGTTGAACCAGTAGTCAGCTAGCGAGAGGTTGGCGCTGCCGTAGGCGTATTGCGCCCGAATGCCGGTCTCCTGCAGCGCGGTGACAGCCGCGTCCGCATGATCGGGGGTGTTGTTGATGTGGGACCAGTCGACCAGCGTGGTGATTCCGGCATTGAGGCACTCGAGGGAGCCGGCGACGTTGCTGGCGTACACGTCCTCATCCCGATACGCCGGCGCGAAGGTGTCCAGGACCTCGACGAAGTAGTCATCGAGAGTTGCGTTGGGCGCGCAGCCTCGGATTGCGGTCTCCCAAGTGTGCCGGTGGGTGTCCACGAAGCCTGGGATCACAATGCAGTCGGTTGCGTCGATTACATCGGCGTCGGCGCTGATGTTCGGCTCCACGGAGACGATCTTGTCGTCCTCTATGAGCACGTCGCCGGTGAGCTCTCCGATCTGGGGGTCCATGCTCACGACGGTCGCTCCGCGGATGAGCGTCTTGGTTGTCATCTGCCCCTGCTCCTTTGCGTAATGGCGTGGTCTTCTGGCTCCTTCAAAAGGCGGCAAGTCGGCGTACGGCGTTGACCACCTTGTCGACAGTTGGGATCACCGCATCTTCGAGTACGTCTGCGAATGGGAGGGGTACGCACTCAGCGGCTACTCGCCGGATCGGCGCGTCAAGTAACTCGAATCCTTCGTCGGCGACGATCGACGCGACCGTGGCACCCCAGCCACCCTGATACGGGTTCTCTTCGACCACAACGAGGCGCGAGGTTTGCGCGACAGACGACAGCACCGCGTTCGCGTCCAGTGGGACCAGGCAACGCAGATCGATCAATTCGACAGAGATGTTCTCGCCGGCCAGTTGCTCTGCGGCCGACAACGCAGTCGGCACCGTTGACGCGAGGGCGACGATCGTCACGTCATTGCCGGAACGGACGACAGCCGCCTCACCGAGGGGCACAACGTGACCATCGGGCGCGGGTTCTCCCTTGCTCGCGAACAGACCCTTGTGCTCGAAGAAGATCACGGGGTCGTCGCTGCGAACCGCGGACGCCATCAGGCCGACGACATCTGCTGGTGTGGACGGCGCGGCGATCTTGAGGCCCGGGACGGTGAAGACCCAGTTCTCGACAGCCTGCGAGTGCTGGGCACCGAACCCGAGGCCGCCGCCGTTGGCCGTCCTAATCACCAGCGGGACGGTGACCTGACCGCCGGTCATGTAGCGCATCTTGGGGATCTCGTTGGCGAGGTAGTCATAGCAGCACGCGAAGAAGTCGGAGAACATGAGCTCTGCGACCGGGCGGATGCCCGTCATCGCGGCACCCAATGCGGCCCCCGCGATCGCTTGCTCGGAGATCGGCGTA
Source organism: Actinomycetota bacterium (assembly GCA_046725775.1). GTDB lineage: Bacteria > Actinomycetota > Actinomycetes > Propionibacteriales > Propionibacteriaceae > Microlunatus. Next base: position 1,916 of record JBKOZG010000008.1, read on the forward strand.
TCCCACACTCGCTCCGGGCCGAACTCGGCAAAGAGTCCGGTCGTGGTCTTGAAGACACCCTCAGCTGAACCGATGTCCTCGCCGAGACACACCACGCGCTCGTCGCGACGCATCTCGCGGGCGATCCCCTCGGATACGGCCTGGCGATAAGTGATCAACTCCGCCATGCCGCACCACCGTCCGCCCATACATCAGTGAGTGCTTGGGCCGGGTCCGGGTAGGGCGCATCCCTAGCCTCTTGCACCGCCGCTTCGACAACCTGCGCGACTCGGGCGTCGGCTGCGTCCATTTCGGCTTCGTCAACTCCCAGGCTGGCCAACCGATCACGCGCAATACGCAATGGGTCGCGCTGCATCCAACGCTCGACCTCATCAGCCGGACGGTACTTCGCTGGATCGGCGCGACTGTGACCGTAGTGCCGATAGGTCTGCGCCTCGATCACTGTTGGGCCCTCGCCTGCCCGCGCCTGGTCGACGGCCATCCTCATGGTGTCGTGGACCGCGACCACGTCGTTTCCGTCGACGATCTCGGCCGGCAGCCCATACGCAATAGCTCGATCCGCCGCGGGGTTGGTAACCGAGGTCACTGACGCGATCGGCGTGTACTCCATGTAGAGGTTGTTCTCGCAAACGAAGAGCACCGGCAGCTTCCATACGGCGGCCAGGTTCAGCGCCTCATGAAACGCGCCGATATTGGTCGCACCATCACCGAAGAAGGCAACCGCGACCTGATCGGTCCCCCGCAGCCTTGCCGACCAGGCGGCGCCAGCAGCAATGGGCAAGTGCGACCCGACAATCGCGTACGAACCGAGCATCCCCTTGTCGGCCTTGGTCAGGTGCATCGAGCCGCCTTTGGCGGCACAGAGGCCCGTGGCCTTACTCATCAGCTCCGCCAGACATTCGGCGGGCGTGGCACCGCGGGCTATTGCGTGGTGGTGTCCGCGGTAGGTCGCGAACACGTAGTCGTCCCCACGCAATGCCGCACTCGCACCGACTGCAACCGCCTCCTGCCCAGCCGCCAAGTGGGTGGTCCCCTTCACCTCCCCGGACATGAACAGGTCGTACGCCGCCTTCTCGGTTCGCCGGATCAGCGCCATCTGCTCGTACCATTCGAGCAGTTGGCCGGCGTCGACCCCGACGGAAGTGTCCTCGGAGACCGTCACTGCTCGCCCCGACCAGCCGGGGTGTTCAGATGGGACTCTGCCTCGCGCTGAGTCGGCAACTCGCCACCAACGGTCCAGTAGCGCTGGCCGGCGATCAACAACTCCTCAGCTGGGAACTTGGTGATCACCTCGCAACCGTCCCCGCTGACCACGACTTCCTCCTCGATCCGCGCCGCGGACCAGCCGTCAGAGGCCGGCCAGTACGTCTCGAGTGCGAACACCATGCCCTCTTCCAGCACTTCCGGATGGTCCAGCGACACCAGGCGGCTGAAGATCGGCTTCTCCCAGATGGCCAGACCGACGCCATGGCCATACTGCAGGGCAAAGGCCGCCTCCTCGTTGGCGAATCCGAACTCTTCGGCGGTTGGCCACAGCGAGACGATGTCGGCTGTCGTGGCGCCTGGTCGGACCGCTGCGATCGCCAGGTCCATGTACTCCCGGCAGCGAACGTAGGCGTCCCGCATCGCAGGTGACGCGCTGCCGACGGCGAAGCAGCGGTAGTAGCAGGTCCGATAGCCGAGGTGGCTATGCAGGATGTCGAAGAACGCGGGGTCACCCGGCCGGACGATACGGTCGCTGTAGACGTGGGGATGCGGGGAACAGCGCTCGCCCGAGATCGCGTTCACCCCCTCGACGTATTCGCTGCCGAGGTCGTAGAGCACCTTGCTGACTAGGCCGACGCACTCGTTCTCGCGTACTCCCGGCCGGAGGAAGGCATACAGCTCGTCGTACGCGGCGTCGACCATCGAGCAGGCTTGGGCAAGCAGCGCGATCTCATCGACTGTCTTGATCCGGCGTGCCTCCAGGAACACCTGCTGGCCGTCGACCACAGTCAGTCCCTCCGCCTGGAGCGCGGACAAGATCGGCATCTCGATCACGTCGACCCCGAGCGGCTCCTTGTCGAGCTCGTGCTCGCGGAGCATGGCCGCCACCTTGCGGGCCAGCTCCTGCGCGATGCCCGCGTCCGGATGGAAAGCGCCACGCAGTGTGGAGATCCCGGCACGAGCTCCGGATCGGCCAGCCCTCGCTGCGTCTGACATCTCGCGGTCGCCCGGCTTCCGGTCATAGTCCAGCCACGGGTTGTAAAGCTGATGATGTCGGGCCGCCGACCCGAAGTCCCAGACCACTGGCTGGGCCCCCCGCGGCAGCAGCGCGAAACGGATCAGCTTGTCCATGGCCCATGTACCGATGTGCGTGGCCGTCATGTAGCGGATATTGGAGAAGTCGAATGTCAGGAGCGACCCGAGCTCGGAGGCGTCCAGATGCTGCCTGAGGCGGTCAAGTCGGTCAGTGCGCAGTCGATCGACGTCGACCCGTGCCTCCCAGTCGACAGCGTTCGGCCCGTATGTGCGGATCGCCATTGCCCACCCCACGTCTCGATGGTGTTCAATATAAATTACGCCTGTTCAGTGACACTGGCTAGCGGTCCCTGACAGGGCTCGAGGAGCGCAAATGGGTGACCACAAGGTGCCGCCGATAGGACCGCGGATCCGCGCGGAACGGGAGCGCCGCAATGTGACGATTCGAGCGCTTGCGCGTGTCATCGGGGTGTCGCCCAGCCTCATCTCCCAGATCGAAACCGGGAAAAGCCAGCCTTCGGTGAGCTCTTTGTACTCGATAACCTCTGCGCTCGCACTGTCGCTCGAGGACCTCTTCGACGCAAGCGATGCGGACGAATCGGCGACCGCGCCGGCACCGGCCAGGGCGACGAGCCTTCGTTACCTCGGCACCGATAGGGCTAGGGCGGTCGGGCCGCATGTGTCTCCTGATGACCGGGAGCTGCTGACGCTGGACTCAGGCGTCACCTGGGAGCGGCTGGGTCAGGTACCGCATCACCACGTCGACTTCCTGCTCGTTACCTACCCGCCAGGGAGCGCTTCGTCGTTGGACGGCAGGCTGATGCGGCATAGCGGGACGGAATACTGCTACTTGATCAGCGGCGGGCTTGAGCTGAACCTGGGGTTCGACACGTATGTGCTGGCCGCAGGAGATTCGGTCTGCTTCGAGTCCACCAAACCGCACAGCTACCGCAACGATGGGGGGGTCCCGGCGGTGGGCGTTTGGTTCGTTGTCGAGCCGAGCTGATCAGGGGTCGGCCAGGATCCCTGCGGAACTCCCGCTACTCACTCCGCTCAGCCTTTTCATTTCGACATCAAGACGTTCGGCATCTACGGCGACACGCTGCTCTTCGAAGCGGTCTGTTTACTCCCGCATTGTGTCCGATCGATGTTCAAGTGTGGCCAGCCGGAGCTCAAGCTGGTCAACGCGATGCCGCAGTAGTGTCAGCTGCGCCTCCAGGCTGATCTCGCGCTCGGCGCGGCGTTGGATCCGAGCTGACTTCGCGGCCCGATCGAGCACCGCCTGCAGCGGTACCAGCCGTTGCGGACCGTGTGGTCCGTCGACCAGTCGGGATGCGATCTCGCCGTTGCGGTACCAGGCGCGTAACGCCGAGCGGGATACCCCCGCCTCTGCCTCTGCGATGGCCAATGGAACCCACGGGGTGTCGTCGAGCTTGGCCAGCAGGGCCAGTTCGTCGCGCCATGCATCGAGGCGGTCATCCCACTCGGACGGCACAGTGCCACCTCCCATAGGACTCTATTAGTGTCAGTGTATTGACATGGTTTTGATAATGAAATCATGTTTGAACGATTTTCCGGGCAGGCCCGGCACGTCGTGGTAAGCGCGCAGGATGAAGCCCGTGAGCTGGACCACAACTACATCGGCACCGAGCATCTGTTGCTTGGGCTGCTGGCAACATCGGATTCGCTGGCGGGCGCCAGCCTCACCGCCCTCGGTTACACCCGTGACGACGTGCGGGCCAAGCTGGTGGCGATTGTCGGTCGGGGTAAGGCGTCACCCGGCGGGCACATCCCCTTCACTCCGCGGGCGAAGAAGGTGCTTGAGCTGTCGTTGCGCGAGGCGCTCCAGCTCAAGCACAACTACATCGGCACCGAGCACATTCTGCTCGGCCTGCTCCGCGAGGGCGAGGGCATGGCTGCGCGGATCCTTGCGGAGAAGCATCCGCTCGACCGGATCCGTGGCGAGGTGCTGACGGGCATCGAGTCGCCTGCGGCCCGCGAGGCTCAGGGCGCGGCCCGTACGCCGGCGGCGCACGAGGTGCTGGCGCTGGCCGCGGAGATCGCCGGCGAAACGCCGGTTGGTAGCCACCACATTCTGGAGGCAATCTTGCAGCAGCCGGACAGTGCCGCCGCGAAGGTGCTCATCGACGCCGGCATCGACCTCGAGCAGCTCGCCACCAAGCTGAACGAGGTCAGCACGGAGGACACCGCCGACGACACGCCGACACAAGCCGCAGCCCGCCAGCTCGAGCTGACGGTGACCGACGACAGCGTGACGGTTGTGCTGCGTGACCCCGCCTCCCTCGAGCTCGCCAACCAAGTCGTCCAGCTCAACGGCGGGCCGCTGGCGGCGAGCGGCCCGCAGCTCGATCTGCTGGGCCGGTTATGGGCCGCAGTGAACAGCTGGCTCGGCGCCACCGCGCGGGCCTTGGCACCCGAGCCGGAAGGAGCGGCGGAGGCATCTGAGGAGCTGTTCGGTCGGAGCGTACGCTCCCGCTTCCGCCGCCGTAAAGCACGGTGACCACGCTGCCCGACTTGATCATGGTGGCGGACCGTCGACTTCGCCCGACCCCGGTCTTCGACACCTACTGGCGTTTCGCGGCGGCACGCCAAGAGGTGTATCAGGCCCGCTTGCGTGGGGATGCGGGCCCCTGGACGGCAGACCCGATCCTGGCGACGTACCGCTTCACCAACTGTTATCGCGCGGCGGATCGGGTCAGCCAATACCTGATCAAGGAAGTGATCTATCGCGGTAATCAGGATGCTGAGGAGATCTTGTTCCGGATTCTGTTATTCAGGTTCTTCAACCGCATCGCTACCTGGGAGTTGCTTATCTCTGCATTGGGCGAACTCACCTGGGCGAGGTTCCGCCTCGACCGCTATGACGCGGTCTTGACCCAGGCGTTCTCACGTGGGGAGCGAATCTACACAGCGGCGTACGTTATTCCTTGCCCGAACTTCGGTCGGCTGCGAAAGCACACGAACCATCTGCGGTTGCTGGAGCACATGCTGTGCGGTGGGCTGCATTGCAGCTTGAAGGCCAGCGCGTCGATGCGAGAGGTCTTTGATGTCCTGCGCGGCTATCCAGGAATAGGCGATTTCTTCGCCTTCCAACTTCTCGTCGACATCAACTACTCGACCGTGATCGATTTCGATGAGATGGATTTCGTGGTGGCCGGACCGGGGGCGAGAGACGGACTCCGGAAATGCTTTGGGCCTGGAGCCCGCGGCATTGAAGCGGACCTCATCCGCTATATGAGCGATACGCAAGAGGGGCACTTCGCCCGTTTGGGACTTCGCTTCGCCGGTCTCAACGGGCGTCGCCTGCAGCTGATCGACTGTCAGAACCTGTTCTGCGAAGTGGACAAGTACGCCAGGCTGGCGCACCCCGAAATCACCGGCTACTCGGGCAGGACCCGCATCAAGCAGCGCTTCAAGCCCGTCGATCAGCCGGTAGGGTCATGGTTTCCGCCGAAGTGGGGGATCAATGGCTCAGTCCGGGAGCCGATACCCTGAAGCTCGGCATCGAAAGGCATGATGGCCCAAGCGCACAAGGCACAAAAGCAACCTCAGGACCCGTACGCTCAGCAAGGCAAAGAGCTGGCCTCCTTGGTGCAGCGGCTTCGCGGATGGGTTGGATCAGATCCCTCACGAGCCCCGGAGCTTGCGGATGCACTCATTCAACTGACGGCTCACAGGCTGCTCGGACACGGCTACGCTGCCGCCGCGGAGGATGCGCAGGATGCGGTACGGCGCGCCGCTGAGCTGCTGGCTGCAAAGGGCCCGATCGGGCCGTACACCTCAGTCAGCGACGCGGCCCGCTATGTCACCGCCGTCGTACACATGGCCGCGATTCAGGCTGGTTTGAGCTTGCCGGATGCGGCCGGCAGGACGCTCGAATCGCTGCAGGACATTCAGGAGCAACTCGGCGAAGGGCTGCTGAGGCATTTACAGCCACAGACCGCGATCTGGGCACTGTCGTGCAGCGCCCGGGCGACACTCGCCTTTGGCGATGTTGCCGCAGCCAACGCCGGTGCCGATGCTGCGCTCGCCCGACTGTCGGAGTCTGGCCTCGAGGACGACGCCAACTCGCAGTACCTCGCGATGGACGTCGACTGGCTCGGCTCCGACTGCCGTTGGGCGGCGGGCCGCGTCGAGGAAGCCATCGCCTTTCTGCATGCAGCCAAAGCTCGGTATGACGACATGGTCGACGGGCGCCTCGAGCAGCCGGCGCGTCTCAGTCCCGGACTTCTGGACCGGCTCGCCGAGCCGCTGTACGGCCTGTATCGGGACATGGCCGATCGCTTGGCCGCCGTCGGGGAGGTGGACGTTCGCCTGATGATCCGGCGCAGGCTGGTTGAGCTTTTGCGCGGGCTCACCGGGCGCCTAGGCGATCGGGCTCGGCTCCAACTGGCGTCAGGTCTGACCGATCTTGGCCACGACCTGTTGGAGTATGGCCGGGTCGATGAGGCAAACGCGGCCACCGCCGAGGCTGCCGCGATAGAGCAGGCGGTAGACGGTGGGCAAACGGCGGTCGCGGATCCCGCGCCCGCAACGGTAAGCCGCGGCACGCGGGCGGTGACGTGGACACCGCTGCGACCGACATCTTCGTACGCGGCAACGACCGCCTCAGCCGCTGGCCCGGTCGATCTGACAATGCTCCAGGCAGAGCGGCAGGCCAAGGCCGCCGCGTGGCTCGAGGCTCACCGGGCCCAGGCCCACCAGCTGGAGCTCGAGTGCATGAAGCAGGCGCAAATCGAGGCAGAGCGGCGCGAGGCCGAACGGGTCGAAGCCGAACGCACCGCGGCCGCTCAGCTGGCCGCAGAACGCGCCCGGGCCGAAGAGGCCGAGCGACTTGAGACCGAGCGACGGGCTGCGGCCGAGGAGGCGGAGCGGCTCGAGCGAAAGCGGCGGCGGGAGGAACGCATCGAGGCCCACCGGCTGGAGGTCGAGCGACGGGAGGCCGAGCGCAGTGAGGCGGAGCGGCTCGAGGTCGAGCGTCAGGCCGACGAACAGCTGTCAGCTGACCCGGCCGAGGCCGAACGGCTGGAATTGGAGCGTCTGCAGGCAGAGATAGACGAGCTGGAGCGGGCTGAGAAGCAGGGTCAAAGCGAACGCGAGGAGCGCGGCTGACGGCAAAAGAGCCCGCGTGGCCAGTGGGCATCACCCTCCGGGACACGCCCTCCGACTCGTCGGTCGGCTCTAGCACCGTGCCAACGGGCCATGGCAGCGATCAAAGACAATGCTGCGATGGGTGAACTGGTCGTGGTGACCGGACCGCCCGGGGCTGGCAAGTCTTCAGTTTCGGAGCATTTAGCTGACAGGCGTACACCGAGTGCACTCGTTGCCGGCGATGCCTTCTTCGCCATGATCAGACAGGGATACATCCTGCCGTGGTTGCCTGAGTCATACAACCAGAACAACGGCATCATCGAGGCTGCAGGTGCCGCCGCCGGCCGGCTGGCCGGAATCTGTTTCGTTGTCTATGACGGTGTGGTCGGTCCATGGTCACTGCCGACGTTCAGACGAGCAGCCGGGGTGCCCGAGCTGCACTACGTCGTCTTGATGCCGCCGCTCGATGTCTGCCTGGAGCGTGTCCGTAGTCGAGTTGATCACGGTTTTCGCGACTTATCAGTCACGCGCGACATGCATCAGCAGTTCGCCCGTGCTCGTGTTGATATCAGACATCTCGTCAGCGAACCTGAGGCGCCTCCCAGCGATCTGGCCGAGCTGATTGCTCGACAGCTGGCCAGCGGTCGGTTTCGCTGCTCGCCATCTTGATCAAGCTCTCACCGTCATGGAACGCGGACCGTCCCGGCCGATTGGCGAACTGACTCGCGAGCGAAACCATGAAGTGAAACTTTGAGCGCCGTTGGCGCTCTCGCCCGCGCCGGCGGTCATTGTTGCCAGACTCAGGCCATTTACCGGCCATTGCTGTTCACTAGTACCGTGCCCACGAACTCAGGACAAGACGCCGCCCAGGACGTCCCCGACGACGCTGATGATGAAGCTACCGAATCGGAGGTCGTCGAGACCGACGCTTCAGCACTGCAGCGCTCCCAAGACGCCATTGACCAAGGCTGGGACGCAGCCCGCGAGGCGCTGAAGGACACCTTGCCCGACGAAGAGACGCACCCCCGCCGCTCTGAGCAGAACGCCGGCCCTGAGGCCGAGGACAGTGTCGGCCAAGTCCAGCAGCACGGCGGACCGGGGGGCCGATAACAGAACCGAGCCGGCCTGATTTAGCGAGCTCCGGCGGAGCTAAATGCGGTGATCGTCGAGGCCTGCTGGCCTGGCAATACCAGATCGAGCTACAAACCATTCCTGGGGTCGGGGAAACGGTTGCGCAGGTCATCGTGGCCGAGGCCGGCACCGACATGTCCCGATTCCCCACTGCCGCGCACCTTGCCGCTTGGGCCGGGTTGGCGCCGGCAACGAACGAGTCCGCCCGGAAACAGAGCCCGGCTGGCAAGCGGCACGGCAACAAGTGGCTGACCGCGATGCTGGTCGAGGCCGCCGGCTCGTGGGTCGGGTGCAGGGCAAGATATATCTGTCCGCCCAACGTGCCCGGCTGCCAGACGGCGCGGGATGGGCCGAGCCCAGGTCGCCATCGCCCACTCGATTCTCGTGTCGGCGCACTGGATGTTGACCCGCGACGAGCCATACCACGACCTCGGAGCCGACTGGCACCAGCGCCGCAACAACGAGGCCCACGGCCGGCGACTCATCGCCCAGCTCGAACGCCAGGGCCACACGGCGATCATCGACCCAGCCGCCTAGACATCGCAACTTCGCCCTCAGCGCCGGGAACGCCGACGCGGCTGCAGCCTGCCCTTCACCAGGGGATTCACGGGTCTGTGTGGTGGCGAAGTGGAGCAGCTCGGGTACTGCGGGTCGGTCGCTGCACCGGCGGATGCGGTCGCCGGGGCGGGCGGCGGTTAGTTGTCACTGGGCCGATCTTTCTGTATGGATGGGCGGCGTTCAAGCGACATTGAGCGGCCCAGCCGGAAGTACATACATGGACGGCCCGCTATCTGACCCGGCGTGCCGTGTCGGCCATCAGTGGTCTGTCAGTGAGAAGCCGGTGAAGTGGAAGGTCCCAGGCGCCCCGTTGGTTGAGACGACCTCTACCCCGTAGCAGATCTGGCCGAGGGTGGAGTTGGTCGGGACTCGGCCGTGGCTGATCAGGTAGTCGAGCATCGCCCGGATGTTGACGGTGCCGGAGGCCATGTCCGTACCGGGGACGAAAGAGAGGATGTGGTTGTCACCGGTTGCCCAAAGGGTCCAGGTCTGCCCGCCGAACCCAAGGCCGGTGGCGACCACGGAGCCAGCCGGTCGCTGCACCTGGTTGTCAGTCCAGATCATCACTTCGCGGTTTGAGCCTCCGCCGTTCCCGACGCCGTTGAGCCAGATGTCGTAGGCGATGTTGTAGATGCCCGTGTTCGGACCGGCCGCGGCGAAGCTGGAGGAGAGGATCGGATAGTTGCTCAGCGAAGGCTCGGCGCCGGTGCTCCAGTTGTGGTAGTCCTTGTGGACATTCGGGTAGGTCTTCACCGCGCCGTCGCCGGAGCTGTTGTCGGCGGTGGCGATCACGTTCCAGGAGTGATAGGAGCAGGCTTCGACGGTCTCGCTGACGCGGTAGCCGGAAGTGTTCCACATGTTGTTGTGGATAATGAAGCCGCCGTCGGAATACATCGCGCCGTTCGACGAGGACCGCCAGACCGGATTGGTGCAGACGGTGCCTGCCGGCGGAGTCGTCGCCGTAGGTGTCGACGTGGCCGTCGGGGCGGTCGGGGACACCGTCGCGCTCGAGGATGCCGTCGCCGACTGGGACGTCGAAGCAGTAGCGGAGTGGCTGGCCGTGCTGGATGACGAAGCAGATGCCGACGTCGAGGCCGTACTGGAGGTCGACGATGTCGGCGGTTTGGTGGCCGTAGCAGAAGCGGTGGTTGTGCTCGTGGTTGGAGTTGGCGTTACGCCTTCGTTATCCACGGTGAAGGCGGCACGACGGATGGAGGTAGCGCGGTACGACCACGTCAGAACCGCGGTGATCGTGTGCGGCCCCCCAACAAGCTTCGCGGTGTCAAAGGGATTCGCGGAACCATCGCTGGCCGTGCCCGCGAAGTCAAAAGGCGGCACGACGTCGGTCCGGACGGGTGTTCCGGACTGCCACGTATCGTCCAGATAGAAGGTGACCTTCTTAAGCCCCCGCAGACTGCGCACGAAGACATAGATCTTGCCTTCCACCGTCAGGCCGTCGAGTCGCACCGCACTCGACCGATCCGGGTTGAGACTCACAGCGAGGCTCGACCTCGGGGTAGCCGAGGCTGATCCGATGCCGAAGACGCCGAAGACCCCGAGTACCAGGGCAATGCTGGTGCCGAATGCGATCAGCCCCCGCCGGAAACGGTGGGCAGCGAACCTGTCAGCTTCAACCTGCTTCACCCGCACCGCTTCTGGCGGTCCCACTGCCCGTCGCGGGCGCGGTCGAACCACAGTATTTTCTCCTCCCCCGCAGGAAAAAAAGATGCCGAATCGTTATCTCGGCATTGGGAGACTACACATATCCGACTCGATTTGCCAAGCCCGGGACCGGACTTGGACGGACGTCTCAACGGCAGGTCGCGGACGCGTCCACGTTAAGTGGTGTGGTTTCCACTGCAAGGGTCAGTGTTGTTGATCATGCCGTCAATGCGGCGGGTTTGGCTACCTCCTTGCGTCGTGATGTCGGAGAGGTAGCGGCGTTCGGTGGCGACTGCCCATTCGTCGTGGATCTCCACGAGTACGGCACCGGCGGCATTCGGTGACCGCCCGCTGGAACGGGTGAACAAGAACTCCTACACCGGGGGCCAGGCACCACGCAAGAAATCTGCCGTTCCGCGGAGTGCCTTGTTGACGCTTGCGGTCCAGCATTGACATATGCCCAATAATCAACCCGCCACTGATACGAATATGGAGCGAGTCGACGACGAGCAGCTCAGAGTCTTGTTCCGGCGGATTTGCCAGGCATGGACAGACGGCGACGCGCAGGCATATGGTGCATGCTTCACAGCCGATTGTGACTATGTCTCCTTCGACGGAACGCGCATGCAGGGGCGCGATGGTGTAGTCGAATCGCACGACAAGCTGTTCCGCGGAGTGTTGTTCGGCACCACGCTCGTTGGTGAGATCGAGTCCATTCGCTACATCGCTGATGATGTCGCGGTGCTGCACGGTAACGGCTCAGTGCTCGTTGCGTGGCGTACCAGATTGCCGAAACGCAGGCTGACCCGCAACACGCTCGTTGCGGTGCGAGGCGCCGAGGGCTGGCGGTTTACCGCCATCCATAACGGTCGCGTTCGACCAGTACGCATCCCAGAACCGGACTCCTTGCCGGCACGGTTCGCCCGCGCGTTGGTCTCAGCCGCGACCGCCGCTGGCGTGGGTTGGGCACAAAAGCGTGTTCGGATGCCCGAGGGAAACTGAAATCTGAACGGACCATAGTCCGCGGCGGCGGGCGTTACAGGGCCGAATGGCAGCTAGTGATCGCCATTCTCAGCGGCGGTTGGGCCAACCAGCGCCTGGTACCGAGACCGTCGTCGTGAGCACCCGTCCGGTACGCGGTCCGGTGGTGAGCCGCTGCAGATTGTCCATGAAGTCCTCGTCCATGTGCCAGTCGGCGGTCAACATGAAGAGGGTCCGACCGTCATCGCCGCCGAGGGCGCAGGCAAAGCCGGAGTGTTCGAGCGGGATCCGATCGAGCACTTGCCCACCATCGGCCACCCGTAGGCAGCATGACTCATTCTCGTACCAGCTGGGCGTCCACACGGCGCCCTCGGCGTCCATGCATATCCCGTCGGCCAGCACCTCAGCGAAGGTCCTCCGATCCCTGAGGTCACCGTCGTCAGCGATGTCAAACGCTGTCAGTTGGCTCGCAAACGACTCGGCAATGATCAAGGTTGAGTTGTCTTCGGTCACCGCCATCCCGTTAGGAAAGGCGATCTCGTCGGCGACCTGGCGTACCGCGCCATCCGGGGTGATCGCCGCAATGAAGCCGGGCGCGATGCCCTCCTCAGGGTAGAAGTCGGCGCCGCCGTTAACGTAGATCGTGCCGCGGCCGTCGACCACGATCTCGTTCAGCCCACCGGGCAGACCGGTCAGGTCGGCATGGTCGACCAAGGAGCCGTCCGGCTGCCTCCGTAGCAACCGCTGCTCGGGGCCGGCTACGACCAGAAGCTGACCGTCGGGCTGCCAATCGATGGAGAACGGGATGGTGGTGGGCACCTGCGTGACGACCTCGCGCTGCCCCTTCAGGTCGAATGCGAGAATCTCGGCCGCACCCCAGTTCGACAGCCACAGGCGGCCGTCGTGCCAGCGGGCGGACTCGCCGATGACCAGGTCAGTGGCTAGGACGCTCGGTTGCGACATAGAAATCTCCTCCGTCGGGGATTGCGCTGCAGAAACGCGGATGGCTGGAATGCGCCCAGCCTGTCTTTGGGTACCGCCAGCGCCTATCTTTTCAGCCACTGAGCCGTTGAGGTGGAGACGGCCCCGCGGGGATGTCTCCAGTGGAGCCATGGACATTGAGGGAGTCGCAACCGCCCGCCCGGCTACCGGCACGCTCGAACTCATCCCCGATGCCGGTGATGTCGCCATGCGCTAACGGATCTACACCAGCAGTGACGACGGTGACGCTGTCGTCGTCGGTCGTCCTACGAAGCCCAGAGCGTTACTGACCAGCCCATGTACCATCGGTCGGCTCGGATGGGACCCGGTCGGCGACCTCGTCCGGGGCAAGCTGCTCCCTGCGCGTGCACAGCGACCAGTGATGCCCGAAGGGGTCGCGGACGATGCCGTAACGCTCGCCCCAGAACATCTCGGCTACCGGCATCTCGACCGTGGCTCCCATCGCGACAGCATGCGCGTAGGCACTGTCGACATCCTCGAGCTCCAGCAACAACATGACCGGTGAACCACCCAATGTAGAAGGGGCGACCGCATGCAGCTCCTTGATCTCCTCGCTCAGCAGTAGCTTGTCGGGGCCGACGGCAAGCTCTACGAAGAGCACCCGTCCGTCGGGTAAGCAGTGGCGAATGAGCTCGGTGGCACCGAACGCTTCGGTGTAGAACGCCACTGCGGCGTCTGCGTCGGACACGAAGATGTGGGTGCCCAGGCCGAGCGGTCGCTGGCGGGTCATGTTGTCCTCCGTTCCCCATCGAGAACTCCTGCGGTATGGGCGGCATCCACGAGTCGCGCCAGCAACTCGGCCTCCTCACGGACGGCTTGTGCACCAAGTGGGGTGAGCTGGTAGTAACGACGGCGTGCGTCATGCGGTGCACTTGGGTCGCTGACCTCTGACTCACTGACCAGATCGTCGGCGACCAGTCGGGCCAGCGTCCGGTACAGCGTGCCCGGCCCCAACCGAACCTGCCCGCCCGTGAGCTCATCAACGAACCCCATGACCGCGTACCCGTGGCTGCGGCCGGACGCCAGCGCGAGCAACACCTGGAAGCCGGCCGTCGTCAACGCCGGCAGACCACTTGCCGAACTCACACCCATAGGATACAGTCCGTATCGGGTATGACCGTTATGGATATATCCGACTCGAGCATATGAATATCGTTGACAACTGGCGTCTCGAGCACGCTGAATGAACCGCAGCGCAGCCCCTTGCTGTCCCGCGGTGTGCTGCGAGGGGCCTGACCGAACATCGAATGGGAGCGATTGAGATGGGCAAGATCGTGGTGGTCAACAACGTCAGCCTCGACGGAGTTACCCAGGGGCCGGGCCGCCCCGACGAAGACGCCCGCGGCGAGTTCGAACATGGCGGCTGGGGCATTCCTTACGCCGACCAGGTGCAGGGCGAGGCGATGGGCAAGTCGATGGCGCAAACCCGGGGCATCCTGTTGGGACGCCGCACCTATGAGGACTTCTATGGCTACTGGCCGAAGCAGACCGACAACCCCTATACCGAGGTGCTCAACCAGGCTCCAAAGTACGTAGCCTCGACCACCGCCACCGAGCCGCTGCCGTGGCAGAACTCCACCCTGCTGTCTGGCGACTTGGCCACCGAGGTCACTGCGCTGCGCGACCGCACCGACGGCGCGATCGTGGTGCTCGGCAGTGGAGAGCTGGTGCGCTGGCTTGCCGAGCAGGACCTGGTCGATGAGTACGTGATGCTCATTCACCCGCTAGTGCTCGGTAGCGGGACCCGGTTGTTCGCAGAGAAGGGGCCGCGGCGTGCCCTGCGGCTCACCGACGCGGTTGTCACCACTACGGGCGTGGTGATCGCCACCTACGACGCCCGCGTCGCCGGCGCGGCCTGAGGCATACGGATCCAATGCGCGAAAGGAGACACTGTGATCACACGAGTAAGCAAGGTCATCGTTCCGGTGACAGACCAGCAAGCAGCGCTGGAGTTCTGGACTACAGGCATGGGCTTTGAGTTGGTACGCGACGATTCATATGGCAATGAGCGATGGATCGAGGTCAGACCACCCGATCAGGACCTGTTGCTCGTCCTCAGCCCGCGACAGGCCGATGAACCGCGTCGTTCGGTTCCGGATCGCCTCCCCCACTCCGACCTGTTTTTCGATTGCGCCGACATCAAGAGCACCCATGCCGAGCTCAGCGCGCGCGGGGTAAAATTCCCGCTGCCGCCGGCCCGCCAGCACTTTGGTTGGTGGGCTCTGTTCGAAGACAACGAGGGCACTCGGTACGCGCTCGGCCAATGGAGCGACACCGACATCGCATCCGCATAGTGATTTCGTCCGTTGATGCAATCGGCAGCCGGGCGTCGCCGTTCTGGTCCGTTCTAGGCGGCGGGAGACCAACGGACCAACTGACCCGATGATTCCGACCCTCTAGACGAGTCAGATACCACAGCGGAGGTCTGATTCATGAGAAAGCCGGCCGTTACCGGCAAGACCATGCTGGATGGTGTCATCGTCGCCAGCCCGGGATGGTTGGCATGCGCTGGCGAGCATTATGCTCACGTGTTACTGGAGGATGGATGACCCGGCGGGTACCCAGCTTCTCGACCCTGGCGGCCACAGAGTTCCACACGGTACCGCGATGAAGATCTCGATTGCCCGGATGATCGCCAACCTCGCCGCCCGCGGCCGAGGGCTCGGGAACCGTTTCGCGTGGTGGAGCCGGTGGTTCCCGCCCGCAACAACTGTTGATCCCGACCGGTTTCAGGGCGCCGGCGACCCCGCCCCCGATCATTGGAAGGAATTCCCGCGCTCATGGCCTGCTGGCGGGGCTCTAGGGCCGGAGGCACTGAAGGCCGCTCTGGCGGCGCTGCCTGATCCGTGGCGCCGGGTCGTGATCTTGCGCGACGTCGACGGCGGTACGCCAGCGGAGGTGTCGGCTGCAACCGGACTCACCGCAGAACAGCAGCGCGACGTACTCAACCGGGCGCGTGAGCTGCTTCGCGAAGAGCTCAGTCACGCGCTCGGGCCAGACCAGGTCGGATCATGATCACCAAGACTGCTGCGGCACCTCGTACGCTGGGCCGTCGGCTGCTGCCACTGCAAATCGGTATTGCGTTGCAAGGGCTGATCTTGTGGGTTCCCATCGAGAAGTTGTTCATGACCCAGATCGGCTTCGATGCCGCCTCGATCGGGGTGATGGCCGCCGCGTACGCCGCAGTCGTGCCGTTGCTTGAGGTGCCTTCGGGGATTCTGGCGGATCGCTGGAGCCGCATCTGGATAATGATCTTGGGCTGCGTGGCGCTGATGATCAGCTCGCTGATCGGCGGCCTGAGCTACAGCGTGATCTCGTACGTGATTGCGGCGATGGTCCTCGGGATCTACTTCGCGTTCAGCTCAGGAACCGTAGACAGCGTTGTCTATGACACCGTGCTCGAGGAGACAGGCTCGAATGAGCTGTACGAAACATGGATTGGCCGGATTCGTGCGGTAGAGAGTGCAGGATTCGTACTGAGCTCGCTGGCCGGCGGAGTGCTCGCCCAGTACACCTCGACCCGCTTCACCTACTTCGCCACGATCCCACTCGTCGGGCTGGCGATCTTTGCATTCCTACGCTTCCACGAGCCGCGGCTGCACCAGGCCGCGGAGCGCGTGAGCTTGCGCAGCCACATAGCCCTGACGTTCCGAACCATGATCACTTTTCGGGCCGTGGTCCGGGTCTTGTTGCTGGTAGCCACTGCCGGGCTGCTTGCCCAGGCCGTCTTCGAATTCGGACCGCTCTGGCTGGTCGCGCTCGCAGCGCCAGCCGTGCTCTACGGTCCGTACTGGGCTGCGCTGGTGTCGACACTTGGCATAGGCGGGTTGCTGGCCGGCAAGCTGCATGTTGAGCGCCGACTGATACTGGCGGTGTTGATCATCCTCTCGCTGGCCGCGGCTCTGTTGCTGACATGGACCCGCTCGCTGACAGTCCTCATCACTGCTCAGGTTGTGCTCGCCCTGGTTTTGGCGATCGTTGGAATCCATGCCAGCCGGCTGTTGCACGATGCTGTGCCCTCCTCGATCAGGGCCGGCGTGTCCTCGGGCGCAGGGACCATCACCTGGGTGCTGTTCATACCTTTTTCCCTGGCCTTTGGCTGGGCGGCGCGGGAGAACGGCGTTCACTGGTCCGGATTCATGCTGGCCGGCGCCGTCGTGGTCGTCGCCGCGCTGCTTGTGGTCAGCGTCCGCGCGAGCCGCGGCGTAGTGGCAGTCGAGGTGGCTGCGAGCGCAAAAGAGGAGGCTGTGGAAGTGACAGAGCGTGCGAAGGAACTTGCGTGCAAGCAACTCGTGGAACTGGTGGCCGATTACCTCGACGATGCGCTCTCGGCAGAGGTGAAGGCGAAGGTTGAGCAGCATCTTGCCGGCTGCGACGGATGCACCATATATCTGAGTCAGACCCAGCGGATTATCGCAGAGCTCCGAGACCTTTCACCCTTACCGGACAATGCCGACGTTCCGCGGCGAGAGTCGGTCGACTAGGAATCGGGGCGGTACTGGTCAGAGGTTCAGCCCGGATATGCGTCTAACCAGCGTGCCGCAGCTCCTGCAATCCTTAGTCAAGAGCGAAAGGGCGTGATGCATGTGATCCTGCGCTACTGGAGAGGCTGGACAACGCTCCAGAATGCCGATTCATACCAGAAGATCGTCAGCGAGCAGGTCCTACCTGGAATTGCGGCGCGCCAGCTCAACGGCTATTACGGCGCCTACCTGCTCCGTCGTGATCTTGACCAGGAGGCCGAGTTCGCAACCGTGATGCTCTTCGACTCGCTTGATAGCGTCCGCGCCTTTGCCGGCGAGGACTATGAAACGGCGTACGTCCCGCCCGCTGCGCGCGCCGTGCTGGCCCACTTCGACGAAAAGTCCGCCCACTACACGACTCTGCTTACCCCTGAGCAGACTAGCGTCAGCGTGGTCGCTCCTCCTGAGCGTTGAGCGTCGGCCGAATGACCCGACGCGCCATCGCGACCATCCCGGGATGCGTGTCGAAGTAGTGCGGCAGCGCCTCGAGCCCTTGGGTGAGGGCCCAGCCGCGGGCGCGGGCCCAAGTCGCATCATCGGCACGCACGGCCGCTCGGAACAGGGCCCGGCTCTCGGCCGAGAACACATAGCCCGGGCTGCCACTCACACCGCGGAGTGATCGTCGGCCCGCGGTCGGGACTCTTCTTGGTCGGCCATCCGAACGGTGAGCGCGGCGGCGAGAGCGGCGGCGACGGCGCCGAGCGACAGGAACGTGCGCACGGTATGGAATGCCGCCCACCGCGCGCGGATCTCCTTCCAGTCCGCGGGCAGCGTCGCCTCGGTCCACGTCGCGATCAAGTTGTCAATCGGTACCTCGACGGCCAGGGTGATCACAAGAACGCCGGTCATCAGCAGCAGACCGGCCAATGCTAGCCACGCGGCCACTGTGGACCTGACGCGAAACAGCAGCACAACAACGATCAATCCGACAACCACCGCGGAGATCATCAGTACCGCCATCACGACGGCCAGATTGTTGATCATGTGCTGGCCGTCCGCCAGGAAAGTTGCGGCGTCATACTCGGTCATCGTCCGGGCCAAAGAGAGCCACGTTCCCCACATCACACCCGCGACTAGGACGTATAACATGACGCTGACAAACTGGGTCAGCTTCAGTAGCGATTCGCGCGCCATGATCACTCCCATCTTGTTGCGGCCTACCGGGCCTGACCTCCCGGCAACCGAGGATCGTTGATCTGGGTGACGACGTCTTCGGCGGCGCCGATCGCCTCGGCAGGTGGCGGGGTGCTGCGCCACGTCCCGAGCACGGAACCGATGATCACCAACGGGAAGCCGATTGCCAGGCCGATTGTGAGTGGTTCATTCAGGACAAGCGCCCCGAGAAGGATCGCCACAGCCGGGCTGACGTAGGTGATCAAGGTCATTCGGGCAGGTCCGGCCTCGGCGACGAGAGCGAACATGACCATGAACGCTAGGGCGGTGCAGACCACGGCCAGCACCACCACTGAGCCAAAGGCCGGAACGGTCCAGCGGTCCGGCCAGACGAGCGGGGTAAAAGGCGCATAGGCCGCCGCTGAGATTAGCAGCGACGCCGTGACGACCCCCAGCGACGGCAAATGGGCAAGCTTACGGCTGATGATGATCGGACCTATTGCATAGCCGACGACCACCAAGAGCAGCTGACCAATCGAGACAAAATCGCTGACCTCCACGTCAACGCCCACCAGGAATGCGACACCGACGAGCCCGAGCACCAGGCCGGTGATTCGCCGGGCGCCCAGGCGATCGTGTCCCATCACGGTCAGGATGATTGCCGCCACGATGGGAACGACGGCGATAATCAAGCCTGTAGTCGAACTGTTGAGCCGAGTCTCGGCGTGTCCGAGGAGCCACCACGGTCCGATGATCTCGACCGCGGTGTAGATCAACAGAATTTTCCAATACGGCAGCAACGGCTTTAGCGCCCCCTTCCGCAGTGCCATCGGAAGCAGCAGCAGAGCACCGAGAGAGGTCCGGCCGAACGCGACAATCAGCGGATCAAGATCAGCTACGGCGACGCGAATGAAGAGATATGGGATGCCCCAGCACACGCTTAGAGTGGCGAACAACAGCCATCCGAGACGCGTCACAGCCCACTACCCTACGTCTGCCTTTCCCGGCTGCGGTGGCCTCGGCTAACGAGTGACCGTTCGGACTCTCCCGCGTCTCCCTGCTGCCGTGTCGCGATTCAGCGCGATTTCGCTGGGATGCCCGGCCGGCGTAGCGCTGGTTCTCCAAGCCGACGGTCCCGTGCGATAGTGCCACCCGATGCCATGGCATCGTCCAGGAGGCGACCGCGGCGATCCTTCGGTTCGGCCTGCTGCAGCTGGCGGCGATCCTTCGGTTTGGCCTGCAGCAACTGGCAATAAAGCTGAACGTGTTCGGCGACCATACGCTCCGTGCTGTAGCAGTTGACCGCCTTCTCCCGGCACCAGTTGCGGTCCAAGTCCCCCGCTCGATGCAACACCTCGGCAAGTGCGGGCAATTCGGTGCGCACAAAGCCAGTGTCGCCGTCGTCAATGAGTTCCGGCGCCGATCCACAACCTGTCGCGATAACGGGTGTGCCGCAAGCCAGCGCTTCAATCATCACCAGTCCAAATGGCTCCGGCCATTGAATGGGATTGACCAGCGCGAAAGCGCCGCCCAACAGCTGGTATTTTTCCTCGGCGTTCAGTTCACCCACATACTCGATGTCTCCGCCGAGCAGAGGGCGAACGCGCTCGTCGAAATACTGGCGTTCCAACGGTTCACGCATCTTGGCCGCGATCCGAAGTGGGATGCCGGCCTCGCGAGCGACGAGGATTGCCTCACGTATCCCTTTGGCGGGCGTCATCCGGCCAAGAGTGCAGGCATACCCACCTGCGCCATCGCCAATGGGAATGTCAGCAACGTCAATGCCGTGGTGAATGACGGCTGCGATCTTCACGTTCCGGGCTGTCGATTTTTGGTGACCAGAGATCGCGACAACGGCGACTCCCTGGCGGCTCCCCTCGGCGTAGATCGGATTGAGGTCGGCGTTAAAGGGACCGTGATTGGTCGTGACGACCGGGGTTCTCCGGGGAGGCTGGACGCACAGCGGCCCAGCCACGGTGTGGTCGTGGAGGACGTCGACCCCTTTCAGCGCCTCATAAGCACTCAATGCGTAGGGGATCTCCACGACGGTGTGTCCCATCCGCTCCGGTGCGCTTGCTGGCAGGCCATCCACCTGAGGGACCGGGCAGGTGCTGCCCGCGGGAGCGGCAAGCAGCACCTGATGTCCTGCTGCCATGAGGCCGCGCGCAAGTACGTCGATGACCATCTCAATCCCGCCATACCGCCGCGGTGGAACCGGCAGCCAGGGTGGGGCAATTAACCCGATCAGCACCTTCAGATACCTCCCCCGAGAGAGCCGACGCGGGGGGCGCGTCTGCTCAGCCGCGACAATACCCCTGCAGTGCCTCGACCAATCGGGGAGGTCTGTTTCCACTGCCGCGCTCGGGCCTGCCAGACTCGAAATCCGAGCCTCGGTGCGAACGGGCTTCAGGACTGGCGTAGCGAGAATCCTGTGCAATGGTGGGCTGCGTGAGGGCTCCGCAGATCAATTGCCTCGAAGGCAACACCTTCATGGTCAGTGACCTGGTCGGCGACGCCGGCCCAGACCCGGATGAAGTGCTCGGGCTGTTCTACCGTGACATGCGCCATCTCTCGCGCTGGCAACTTGCCATCGACGGCGAGAGGCTGGACACATTGTCCAACGGCGCATCCGGGTACCCGTCAGCGACCTTCTTCCTCGCCGGTCCAGGCGGCACTGTGTACCAGAATCCCAACCTGTCGGTGATCCGCGAACGCACGCTCGGCGCGGGCAGTGGAGAGGACCTGCACGAGAAACTAACCGTGATCAACTCCGGCCGTGAGGAGATCGTGGTCGAGCTGTCGATGACCTTCGATGCCGACTTCGCCGACCTGTTCGAGGTCAAGGACAAGCAGCTGACCAAGAGGGGAACCATCTCTCGGCGGGTTCGCAGCCACGAAGTCGAGCTGAGCTACCAGCGGGAAGACTTCGCACGTCGCACCATCGTCCACGCCCAGGGTGCCCGCCTGAGTCAGGGTGCGGCCGTTTTCCTGCTGCGACTAGCACCCGCCGAGTCCTGGTCCCGAACCCTTCGGGTCTCATTTGAGTCTGTGGCGCCACGGGTGGAACCCGCAGCCGCGAGCGGCCCGCCCCCGGCCAAGATCAACCGCCCGCAAGGTATCAACCACCGCGACCAGATGGATGCTTGGCTAGAGGCCGCTCCGGAACTACGAGCCAGCTGGGACAACCTCCGGCACACCTATGACCGCAGCCTCCGCGACCTCGCCGCACTCCGATTGCATGCCCAGGCACTTCCCGAAGGCGCAGCTATTCCGGCGGCTGGATTGCCTTGGTTCATGGCAGTATTCGGGCGCGACAGCTTGATTACCAGCTACCAGGCACTGCCCTTCGTTCCACAGCTTGCCTCGGCCACGCTGCAGGTGCTGGCCCGGCGACAGGCGAAGGTGTGGGACGATTTCCGCGACGCGGAGCCAGGCAAGATTCTGCACGAGCTGCGCTTTGGTGAGCTCACCTACTTTCAGGATTGGCCGCAGTCGCCGTACTACGGATCGGCGGACGCCACACCGCTGTTCTTGATCCTGCTTGACGAGTACGAACGTTGGTCCGGCGACACCGACCTAGTTGACGCGTTGGAGCCGCACGCGCGAGCTGCGCTTGACTGGCTGGAACACCACGGTGATCTGGACGGCGATGGCTACCTGGAGTATCAACGCCGCAACCTCGACAGCGGACTGGAAAACCAGGGCTGGAAGGACTCCTGGGACTCCATCGTGCATCCCGACGGGCATTTGGCGAGCCTGCCGCGGGCCACCTGCGAGCTGCAGGGCTACGCCTACGACGCCCGGATTCGTACCGCCCGGCTGGCTCGGGAAGTGTGGCGCGACAACACCACAGCTGACCGTCTGGAACGCGATGCGGCCGACCTCAAGACTCGGTTCAATTCCGATTTCTGGGTCGACGACGACGACTTCTTCGCCCTCGCACTGGACGGCGACAAACAGCAGGTACCGACTCTGGCCTCCAACATGGGCCACCTGCTGTGGAGCGGAATCGTGGACGACTCCAAGGTTGACGCCGTTGTCGATCACCTCATGGGCGACCTGCTGTTCAGCGGCTGGGGAGTGCGCACGCTGGCGATGGGGCAGCCGGCGTTCAACCCGCTCGGATACCACGACGGCACGGTTTGGCCGCACGACAACAGTCTGATCGTCGCCGGCCTCGCCCGATATAAGCGCCGGGAGGAGGCCGGCCGGATCGCTCTCGCCATGCTGGAGGCGGCCGGCTACTTCGATCATCGGCTACCGGAAGTCTTCGCTGGCTATCCCCGCTCGCTGACTGAATTTCCGGTGGGATACCCGACGGCATGCTCCCCGCAGGCTTGGGCTGCTGGCACGCCGCTGCTGCTGATACGCGTATTGCTCGGACTCGAGCCGCGGGGCCATGATCTGACGAGCACACCGTACGTCCCACGTGCGATCGGTAGCCTCGGTCTGACAGGCGTGCCCGGCCGCTGGGGTCATGCCGACACTCCGACAATCCTGACGACACGAGCAGCTGCTGCGTTTGATCGCGCTCGCCGTCGGTCAGGAATATGAGTAACCGAAGTCGCCGTCGACGGCACGTAGTCGTGATCGCGACCAGACCTACGGCAGGTTCCAGCCGGAACGCTTCTTAATCAGCAGACCTGCAGGTTCAGCGATTGCGGACCGCCGCGGACGCGGGCCGCCGAAACCCAGCGCCGGTCTCATCAGCCACCATGTTGCGGATGATCTTGCGCACCTGGAGCGCCGCGGCGTCAGCGCTGACATTGATCTCTCTCCGGGGTCCGTCGGCATCAAGGACCTCCTGCATGGTCTCGAGAATCCGCTGTACCCGCCGGTAGTAGTCGGTGAAGATCGGCAGCAGCACCTTTCCTGCCTGCTCGCCGAGAGCGAAGTTTCGGCTCACCCGCCACGCGTGCCGGGTCCGTCCTGACGAGATCGGTGTAACAGCGTGGGTGAAGCGGAAAGTGTGGACCTTCGTCTCATCGGCTCCGGGTTCCTCATAGACATCCCACCGATCCACCCAAAGACCGGGCGTGACGAAGGCGCCCTGCTCACGCTGGATGTACTTGGCATCGGCAGGAAGTCCGAGAAGCTCTGCTTGCCAAGCAGGAAGAGGACCAGGTTCGTACGTCCGAGAGAACGAAACCGTTGTCTCGGTCACCTCCACCTCAAGCGGCGGCGGCGAGCTGCGCAGCACGGGCGGCGCGATAAAGGGGTCGACAACCGCGACATGTGTGATGTCGGCGAAGTTCTCATGCAGCAGCAGTAGATCCGCTTTGGTCTCCCATACCTCACCGAGTGTCGACCAACCAGGGTCACTGAGCCACGGGGTGGCCTGCGGTGGCCGCAGGGCAGCCAGCGAAGGCTCGCCCAACCATGCCCACACAAAAACGCCGTCCTCATGCACCGGAAAGGCGCGCACTCGGGCGCCTACGGGGATCTCGCTCTGCGTCGGCACATGGACGCAGAAGCCTTGGGCGTCGTACACGAAACCGGAGTAGCCCGACACGATGTGGTCCCCGTCGACGCGACCGAGGCTGAGCGGGTACGGCCGGTGTGCGCACCGATCTTCCAGCGCGACTGCCGTTCCGTCAGCGGTGCGGAACAGGACAACTCCGGTGTCGACGGCACGCCGGCCCAGCGGTTCCCGTCCCACCTCTTCGCTGTTGGCCAGCATGTACCAACAGTTGCGGGGGTGAACCTGAGCGAGGGCGCTGCGGGTTGTCGCTTGTCGGCTCATGGCTTTGTCTCCGTATCTTTTTCCCGCTCACAAGTTGAGGGTCAGTCGGGGCGAGCGGCACCGTGAAACACAGACCATCATGTATTCGTTCGAGGCCCGCTCCTCCTCGTTGAGCACCGAGTCGCGATGATCAACATCGCCGTCGATGACCTCGGTTTCACACGTTCCGCAAACGCCTTCCAGACATGAGGCGAGAACGCTGACACCTGCTTCTCGGATCACGGTGAGTACTGACTTGTCGGGCGGCACCTGCAAGGTCAGGCCCGAGCGTTCCAAGACGAGCTCGAACGACGATTCGGCCTCGGCAGCGGGCTCCTGAGGCTTAGCTGTGAACCGTTCGAGGTGCAGCGCGCCTGGCGGCCAGGTCTCGCAGAATCTCTCGACTGCGCTGAGGAGGCCTTCCGGGCCGCAGCAATAGACCAGCGTGTCTGACTGCGGCGTACTGAGGACAGATCCCAGATCGAGCATGCCCATCTCATCCTGTGGCACGACCGTTACCCGCTCGCCGTAGGTGGCCAGTTCGTCGAGGAAGGCCATTGACGCCCGTTCGCGGCCGCCATAGAGCAGGCGCCAGTCCGCACTGGCCGCTTCAGCCTCGGCGATCATTGGCAGGATTGGTGCTATTCCGATGCCGCCCGCGATGAACAGATAACGAGGGCTTGCCACCAGTGGAAAGTGGTTGCGCGGGCCCCTGATGCGAACTACGGATCCCGGAGTCAAGCCAGAGTGCACTCGCTCAGAGCCACCACGGCTGTCTGGCGCCCGGAGAACGCCCACCTGCCAAACATTCGGTTTCGATGGGCTGCTGCACAGTGAGTACTGGCGGGTTAGGCCATCACCGAGAATGAGATCGATGTGGGCGCCTGGAGTCCACGCCGGCAGCTCGGCGCCACGAGGGTCAGCAAGGGTGATGACAACCACGTCATGGGCGACGGCCCGCGCCTCCCGGACAACCAAGTCGGTCTCATGCTCCCGGATGATGGTCTTCGTGGTCGTCACTGTCACAATCGCGTCCGCCTGTCGCCGCAGCAGCCAACATTTGTTCGGATACGAACGATAGCGTTCGCAGAGCGCGGCAGACAAGTGAGTGGGAAGTCCAGACAACCGGTCGTTCGGATCCAAATTAGACTCAGGGCCGTGCTCGCTTTGATGATCCAGCATGACCACATCTGCACTCCGGGCTTCGTCGGCGAACGGTTTGTCGATCGCGGTTATGACCTGCGCGTACACCAGGTGGTGTCCGAAGGCCGCTTTCGATCGCCCAATGTCGAGACGCAGTTTTCGGAACCGACGGACTTCGACGTGATCATTTCCATGGGTGCACCTTGGTCTGTATATGATCATGACTCAATCGGATCCTGGGTGCTTCCGGAACTCGCCATGCTGTGGGACGCCCACCATGATCACGTACCGGTGTTCGGGATCTGTTTTGGCGGGCAGCTCCTGGCCACAGCGCACGGGGGATCGGTTTCTCGGTCCACAGCCCCAGAGCTCGGCTGGATCGAGATTGAGTCCGATGATGAGGCTCTGGTTCCCGGCGGCGAGTGGTTCCAATGGCACTACGACCGCTGGGAGCTACCAGAAGGGGCAACTGAGCTCGCTCGAAACGCCAGCTCCTCGCAGGCCTTCGTACTTGGCCGGAACCTCGCCGTACAGTTCCATCCGGAAATGAGCTCCGCGATCCTCGCCAGCTGGATTGCGACCGGCGGTGCCGAGGAGATGAGCAGGCTTGGTATCGAGGTCGACGAGTTGGTACGGCAGACGGCTGAGCGGGATGTATCCAACCGTGCGAGGGCGTACAAACTGGTCGACCTGTTTCTTGATCGTCTAGTCGTCCAGTCGAAGGTCCGCCTCGGGTGACTCAGGATTCCGGGCGCGTTCCGGCATGCATCCCCCGCAATGGTGTGCCGACGGGCTGCCGGAATGGGATGCCGCCGCCCTGGATCGACCCCGAGCAACAATTACAACTCCACACCCGAATCCGACGCCTGAACACCCAACGAGACCTAGGCCGCCGGCGACAACCATCCAAGGCAGCGTGAGTGAGTTTGCGGTTATTGCTGTCGCTACCTGCGCGCGCAAGCCGCAATGCCAAGATCAATATCCCAGTGACGCAAGTCCGTTGACAGCAGGTCGACGAGAAGCACTCATGCAGTCGCCGATCAGGTGTGGCGCCGTCAGTTGGCCTCGACTCTTACCGGAAACTTCTTGATCCCATTGATGAAGTTGCTGCGCACTCTGCTCACCTCGCCGTTCAGCTCGATCGAGGCCAGTCGCGGGATCAGCTCGGTGAACATGAGCCGGATCTCCATCCGGGCCAGTGCATTGCCCAAGCACATGTGCGGACTGCCTTTCCCGAAGGTCAGGTGATCGATCTTTGTCCGGGTGACATCGAACCGGTACGGGCCCTCAAACACAGCCTCATCCCGGTTGCCTGACGCGAACCACATGACGACCTTGTCGCCAGCCTTGATCTGCTTACCGCCAAGCTCGGCATCCCGAGTCGCCGTACGACGGAAGTGGTACACCGGCGACGCCCAGCGCAGGAATTCCTCAACCGCGCCCGGAATCAGCTCCGGCTGCTCCTGCAGGAGCTTCAGTTGATCTTGGTTCTCGATCAACGCGAGCATCGCCTGACTGATGGCGTGCCGGGTGGTTTCGTTGCCCGCTATGACCAGTAAAAGGAAGTAATTGTCGAAGTCGCTCGCCGACAGCGGCTGGCCATCCTCGGGGATCTTGTTCACGAGAGTGCTGATCAAGTCGGTGCCGTCGCCGCCTTTGCGGCGTCGCGCGAGCTCGCGGCCGTACTCAAACACTTCGAGTGCGGCTGGCGATCGGAACGGCAGATGTTTGTATTGGTCGCTGTCGGGGTCGGTGATCAGGTGATCTGTGTAATCGGGATCGGTGTTAGCGACCATCTGGTTGCCCCAGTTGATCAACATGCCGGTATCGCTGACCGGTACGTCGAGCAGGCGTACCAGAACGTTGATGGGAAAGTCAGCGCTGATCTTCTCAACAAAGTCGAATTCCTTATGCTGCAAGGCGTTATCGACAGTGACCTTGGTCAAACCGCGCAAGAATTCCTCGTACTTTCGAGTCAACGGGCCCTGACTGAACTCGCGCTGGATCACCTTGCGCAGCGCACGGTGGCGCAGCCCATCGGTCTCGAGCATGGAACGCCGCAGATCCATCAGGTCGTCATCGACCTCCTCGAGGTTCACGTACTTCGTCGACGTGAAGGTCTCCGGATCGCGATCCACCGCATCGACATCTGCGTATCTAGTCACCGCCCAGAAACCGGAGTTGGGCGGCGCCTCCGGAGTCCAGTGCACCGGATCCTCGGCGCGCAGCGTGTCGAACATCGCCCAACCCTCGTTGCGAGCGAAGGCATCCAGATCGGTCAGATCAACTTGATCAAGTGGTACGGGGCTCGGCTGCGGCACGATTTCTCCTTGTCTACAGGTGGTAGGCGTATTCCCGGAACTCCCAGTCAGTCACCCAGTGGTGGAAGCGTTCGAGCTCATTTCGCTTGTACGTCAGGAAGGTCTCGACGAACTGCTTGCCAAGGATTCCGGCCATCTCGGCGTCCGCCTCGAAGGCATCGAGCGCTGACGCAAGATCGCCGGGAAGCTTGTCGGCCTTGCTCGGGTCGTATCCGTAACCCTCCAGCGGCGACGGAGGCTCCAGTTTGTCGCGGATGCCCAGGTGGGCCGCCGCCAGCAGTCCGGCGATGGCGAGATAGGGGTTGGCGCTGGCGTCCCCCAGCCGGAGCTCCATCCGGGATGCCCTGCCGCGCTCGGGTGGAATGCGCACCATCGCGCTCCGGTTGTCAAGCCCCCAGTCGATCAGCCACGGAGCGAGGGTGTCAGGACCGAAACGCTTGTAGGAGTTAATGGTGGGGTTGGAGACGGCCGCCAGCGCGGGCGCGTGTGCAAGCACACCAGCGATCGCCGACTTGGCCGTCTTCGACAGTCCGTCATTGGCTTTCGGGTCGTCGAACAACGGTTGACCGGCCTCATCCCAGGTGGAGAAGTGAATATGGAATCCGGATCCACCTTCATCGTTGAACGGTTTGGCCATGAAGGTGGCCAGCTTGTCCTCCTGTCGCGCCAGCTCCTTGATGGCGCTTTTGAAGCGGAATGCACGGTCGGCGGCATCGAGAGCCTCGGAGTGCCACAGATTGATCTCGAACTGTCCGCTCGAGAACTCGTGGTTTGCCGCTACGACGTCCAGCCCGTACGCCGAGAGGTGGCGGAGGGTACGGAGCAACACATTCTCGGGATCGCCTTTCAAACCGGCCACGTAAACATTGCCGGTCGCCTCGCCATAGCGTTGCCAGCCGGTCGGGTTCCTATCGGTCCGCTCCAAGACGTAGAACTCGAGCTCGGGTCCGACCGTCG
Source organism: Actinomycetota bacterium (assembly GCA_046725775.1). Classification (GTDB taxonomy): domain Bacteria; phylum Actinomycetota; class Actinomycetes; order Propionibacteriales; family Propionibacteriaceae; genus Microlunatus. The sequence goes on from JBKOZG010000008.1 coordinate 30,382, forward strand.
GCCGCATGCCAAGCTCGGCAAACTGCTGAACCACCCGCTTCAGCACCATGCGTGGGCTTTCCTCAGAGGGCGAGCCGTCCGGGTTGTAGACATCGGCAATCACGTGGGCGACACCAGACTCCCAGGGCACCACCTGAATCGTGCTGAGGTCGGGAAAAGCGAGCACGTCTGGCAACCCGGCCGCGAGCCCGCCCTCAATGTCGACAACGTCCCCCATCGGTGTGGTCGCGTAGACCGACCGGCAGAAGGCAACGCCGTCTTCGACTGTACGGGCGAACCGGTTGACCAGGACATCCCGGCCGCGTTCGGTGCCGATCAGGTCGGAGTAACCGACCCGAACGACATCGATGTTTTGCGTCACTAGTTCGGCAGCTGCGTCCTCCAGACCGCTGGTATCGAAATGAGCCACCCGAACCTCCGCGCATTGTGTGAAGTTGGAGCCTGCTGCTGGCCTGTCGTTTGGGCCCGAACAGTATCGCGTAGATGCTGCCATGACAAGTAGAGCCAGGTTACGAGGTGGGATTGCGGCACAGAGGCCCAGCCGAGTACCGTACGGGTCCGAACGATCTCAACGATTCCAGGACCGAAGGAGCAGCGCATGACCGACGTGAGGGGTTTCTTCTATCCGCGGACTGCAAGCGGCCGCTCGTCGCTGATTCCGTCACCTCCGTGGTACTACTCGGGCGACCTGCTGACCGTCGAATACCGGACTGATCCCGATCGAGTTGCCGAGCTGCTGCCACCCCCGCTGTCGTTGGCGGAGGAGGATCCGGGAGCGGTTGCCTTGATCTGGGCGGACTGGCAGTCGTGCTCGTCCTCGCGCGAAGAGCTGCTGGACCCGGTGCGCGCGCAATACAAAGAGGCCTTCGTCGTTGTCCGATGCAGCTTCCAGGCTGAGACATTTTCGCGCTGCGTCTACATCTGGGTCGACAAGGACTTCGCGATCGGCCGGGGCATTCACCAGGGCTACCCGAAGAAGCTTGGTTCCATGTGGCAGACCCGGCCGCATCCGTTCTCGCAAGGTGCGCCGCAGATCGGCCCCGGCGGAGTGTTTGGTGCCACGCTCGCGGCCGGCGATCGTCGCCTCGCCGAGGCGGTTGTGACTCTACGTGAGGAATCGGAGACGAATGGCTTCGTCAATGCGCACAAAATGGCGCACCACCGGATCGTGCCCGGCATCGCGTCTGGTGCTCCAGATGCATTCGCGGAGCTGATCGAGTCGGGCTCCAGCGGCTTCGAGGCTGGTCCGGCGTGGACGGGCGACGCGGAGCTGCGTCTGTTCGAATCACCCACCGAGGAGCTGTCAAATCTCACCGTTGACGAGATCATCGGAGGTTACTACCGGCAGGTGGGTGTGGTGTGGAACGGGGGTCGGACATTAGCCACGCTCACCTAGCATGTCCGTCATGCCTGATCGCCATACCCTCGCCGAGACCGAGAAGGCGATGAGCACGCACGTAAGCGATCTGCCACTCGACCTCCCTGCCGCGGCAGCAGTGTCGAGTCTCTACCGAGCCGCGAACGCCGTCCGACTCCACTTGACGAACTCCGTGCTGCGCGAGCACGGACTCACCTGGACAGGCTTCGTGGTGATGTGGGTGGTGTGGATCTGGGACGGGCTGGAGACACGCCGTGCCGCCGAGAATGCAGCGATTTCAAAGGCCACGCTTACCGGCGTCGTCAAGACTCTCGAAGCGCGCGGACTGATGACCCGGCAGGTAAGCGCCACTGACCGGCGTTTGGTGAATCTCGAATTGACACCGGCAGGTCTGAGCCTGATGAAAGAGCTCTATCCGGTGTTCAACGCCGCGGAGGCCGAGGTGGTAGCAGGGCTGTCACCGAGAAGTCTGTCTCAGTTGACCAACAGTCTTCGATCGATCGTCGCCGAGCTGGAAACAAAGCCCACCGCCGCCGTGACCGACGATGCTGAGGCCAGCTGAACGTTCAAGCCTGAGCTGCCGCGCTCACCCGTTGACCGGCCCTGCGAACACGCTCCTCGGCGGCTGCGACGAAATGACGGAACACCTCGGCCTGCACCGGATCCGTGGCGGCCGAGTCCTCTGGGTGCCACTGAACGCCGAGATACCAGCCTGCATGATCTTGTAGCGTCACCGCCTCGATGACACCGTCAGCCGAGTACGCCGCCGGAGTGAGACCGGCTCCGAGTGCGGCGATGCATTGGTGGTGGTAACAGGAGATGGCGGTTCGGCGTCCGACGATCTCCCCCAATGGAGATGTTTCGTCAACGTCAAGATCGTGAACGCGGTTTCGGTGGTTGCCGACCGTGTCATCCATGTCTTGAACTAGATCACCACCGAGCGCGACATTGACGATCTGAGTGCCTCGGCAGATGGCCAACAGCGGCAGGTGATCCTCGAGTGCGACGCGCGCCACGGCAAGATCAAATGCATCTTGTTCCTCATCGACCCCGTACTGGTTTGGGTGAGGCTGCTGGCCCGACCACCGAGCCGCGACATCTCCTCCGCCAGGCAGCAGCACACCGTCAGCGAACCAGATCCGTTCTCGGGCGGCCTCGACATCGATCTCAAAATCTGGAGCGTACGGATGGACGACCACTGGCTCTCCCCCTGCTGCGAATACCGCTTGGACGAGGGCGCGAGCGGTCACTTCTGCCGCATAGCGAAGGGCCGTCGCTCCTGGAGAGAAGCGTGCTGGAATGACGATCAGTGGGGGGCGGGCGGCCAAAGTTTTCTCAGGCATATCGAATCCAGGTCGTCTTGAGATAGGTGTATTCCTCGAGCGCATGCCGAGACTTGTCGCGACCGAAGCCCGACAACTTGACGCCGCCGAACGGAACAGCCATATCCCCTTCCTCGTAGCAGTTGACCCACACGACGCCCGCCCTCAGGGCGCGTGATACCCGATGCGCGGTGCTCAAATCAGAGGTCCAGAGGGCAGCCGCCAGACCGTATGG
>JBKOZG010000292.1:0-4461 GCA_046725775.1 Actinomycetota bacterium
GATTGTGCTAGTGGCGTCCGATAACGCCTGGATGAGGGCGAGGCGAGTCGAAGACTCAATTGCCATCCCGAGACGCTCGGCAACCTGTTGGGTGGGCTCGTCGGCAAGGGCGGATGCGTTCGCGACGCCGACCCGGACTGACTCTAGGTATGGTGAAAGGTCCATGACACCACTATGACGTCATCGTGACGTCAAATCAAGCCGATTCGACGTCAGAGATGATGGTATTTGGGCAAACTACTGGCCGCGCCTGACCGATTCCAAGAGCAGTTGCGCGACGTCGAGCACCTCGGTAGTTTCCGGCGCGGATCCGGTCGACTGCTTCGCGGTCAGCCCGTCGGTCAGCATGATCCGGCAGAACGGGCATCCGGTCGCAATTGCGTCGTGGCCGTTGCCCCCCGTGGTGGTGGCGAGGGTACGCAGCGCCTCCTCGGTGCGGTTCTCGTTGATCCGGGTGCCGAGCCTTTCTTCCATCCACATCCGTGCGCCGCCCGCGCCACAGCAGAACGAGCGCTCGCGATTCCGCGGCATCTCGGCGACCGTGTCGCCGGGCAGTGAAGCCAGCAGATCGCGCGGCGGATCGTAGATCTCGTTGTGCCGTCCCAGATAACACGCGTCGTGGTAGGTAATAGTCCGCCCCGCAACTGAGGCATCCGTCGGCGCAATCGGCGTCAGCCGACCGTCGCGTACCAGGCGGTTGAGCAGCTGAGTGTGATGCACCACTTCGCAGTTCAGGCCAAGCTGCGGATACTCGTTCTTCAAAGCATTCAAGCAGTGCGCGCAGGTCGCGACGATCTTGGCCGCCTTCGCCTCCTGCAAGGTTTCTACGTTCTCCATGGCCAGCTGCTGGAAGACGAACTCATTCCCGGAGCGTCGGGCAGGGTCACCCGTACACGTCTCGGCGTTTCCCAGCACGGCATACCTCACGCCGGCAATATGCAGCAACTCAGCGACTGCGCGCGTGGTCTTCTTGGCGCGATCCTCGTACGCCCCGGCGCAGCCAACCCAGAATAGGTACTCAACCTCGCTCAGGTCCGCGACGTCCTCACCCACCACCGGAACTTCGAAAGGCAGATCCTTGGCCCAATCCATTCGGCCCCGAGGGCTCATATTCCATGGATTTCCCTTGCTTTCCAGGCCTTTGAAGAGCCCATTGAGCTCGGTTGGGAATTCCGCGGACATCATGACTTCGAAGCGCCGCATGTCCAGGATGTGATCAACATGCTCGATGTCCACGGGACACTGCTGGACGCAGGCGCCGCATGTCGTACACGACCAGAGCACGTCGGGGTCAATGACGCCGGCCACTCCGTCGCTGACCTCGATCGGGCCAACCAGTGGTCGTGCTGCCTCGGTCCTGGTTGAGTTCGGCAGCGAGGCTCGCGCTGTCTCGGCCGCCTGCAGGTATGGCGCCTTCGCGTACCCGTGCTCTCGCAGATCCATGATCAACAATTTGGGTGAGAGGGGCTTTCCGGTGTTCCAGGCCGGGCACTGTGATTGACAGCGCCCGCACTCGGTGCACGAGGTGAAGTCGAGCAATCCCTTCCAGGTAAAGTCCTCCACCTTGCCGACGCCCAACGAGGTGTCTTCATCGAGCTCTTCGATCGCGGCGAAGTCGAGCGGCTTGCTGTCGATCATGATCGGCGGCAGGGCCCCGAGCGCTGGCTCTCCTGACGATTCGCGTTTGAACCAGATATTCGGCCAAACCGTGAACCGATGCCACGCCACGCCCATGGTGGTGTTGAGTCCAATGGTGATGAACCACGCCATCGAGATGATGATCTTGACCGCGGCGATGATCACGATTCCGGTCTCAAGCGTCGCAAGGGGGATGCCGGCCGGGAGCAGGAACCAGCTCAGCGGATAGTGCAGCCGCGTGGTGGCCGAGCCGAGTAGGTGATACTCCATTGCGTGCAGCGCGAGTACGCACACGACGATCCCGAGGACAGTCAACTCGACGTAGTACCCCTGCCAAGATCGGGACCCGAAGAATCGGGACTCTCGCCCACCACCACGGAGCAGCAGCCGGACGATCATCAAAAAGCTGATCGAGATCAGTCCGGCCCATGCGATGATCTCGCTGGCCCACTGGTACGGCGGCCAGTGCCCGATGATCGGCAGCGCAAAACGGGGATCGAAGAGCTGCCCGTAGGCAGTGATCAGGGTGAAGATCAAGGCGCCGAACGCGATAAACACAAACCAGTGCGCCGCCCCAACCTTGGTCCACTGCAGCATTCGTGTATGCCCGAGGGTTTCGGCAAGCATGTTCCGCCACCGCTGGCCGCGATGATCACCTCGCCCAGGGGCGGGTTTGCCGAGCTTGACGACGCGAACGATCGATGCCACACCCCTGCTGAACAGCACGACGCCCACGACCGAGACAGCCAACGCCACAACGATCGCGACGACCTTCACCTAGGACTCCTCCTCGAGGGCGATGTGCTTTCAGCCTAATGCGGTGCTATATCGGCTGAGGCACGTCGATGTTTGGCGACTGCGGACGGCCAGTGATAGCTCCGTGCACCTGGTTTGATCTTCTCTCGCACGACCGAGCAGTGCACCCCTCGGGGTTAGTCTGAATGCAGCTCAGTGCCAAGCTGCTGCGGTGCCGACAACGCGCCGCGGACGTGGCAATTCGCTTCCACTTGGGAGGCACTGAGAGCTGCCTGGGCGATCAAGCACCAGTAATCGGGGGGATCGGGTTGGAGGTCAAGCGCAGGACCTTCGTGCTCGGGACCCTCTCCTGCACTGTCCTGGCGTGTAGTCCGGCTAGCAGAAGCCCGAGCAGTGCGCCGAATCCGGAGGTGACAGCACGCAGTCAGGCGACGCCCCCGGCGAGCTCGGTGCCTGCCGCTGCGAACACCGCGGCAGCCTCGGCCGAGCCGGATCCAGTGCCCAGCCGGCGAGCTGACACCGACCTCATCTCGCGGAAGACCCTCATTCGCCGGTATTCGGGCGAGCGACCAGCTGCCTGGGGGGAGCATGTTCCGCGCGTCGTCGTGCGGCTGCCCACAACCGACCGAGCAGTTGCCTTCACCCTGGACGCATGTGGCGGCCGAACCGGCAGCGGCTATGACGCCGAACTGATCAAAACGCTGCGACGCGAGCGGGTGCCAGCGACGCTGTTCGTCAACGCGCGCTGGATCAAGGCGAATCCACGCAAGTTCCGGCAGTTGGCTGCCGACCCCTTGTTCGAGATTGCTAACCACGGGACCGAGCACCGGCCATTGTCGGTGACTGGACGATCGGTCTACGGCATTGCTGGAACCAGCAGTGTCGCCCAGGTGGTCGACGAGGTGGCCATTAATCAGCGGCTGATCACCGAGCTTACCGGTGCCGCGCCCGCGTTCTTTCGCTCCGGCACGGCGCACTACGACGACGTGGCAGTCCGGGTTGTGAACGATCTCGGACTACAGGTGGTGAACTTCGATGTGCTGGGTGATGCGGGCGCCACCTACTCAGCGGACCAGGTGGCCAATGCGATGCTGAGCAGCAAACCGGGCTCGATCATCCTCGCGCACATGAACAGGCCGGACGGCGGAACGGCGGAGGGAATCGACGTGGCGTTCCCCAAACTGCGCCGGCGTGGCTTCCGGTTCGTGCTTTTGTCGGACTATTTGCGCTGAGTCGCTACCAACACATCGCCGCAGGGGCGGGCACGCCAGAAGGGCGCGACGGCCAAGCGCATCTACGTCGTTTTGGCCGATCGAACGGCAAGCTCACGGCCGGACGGATATGGCCTTCGCTGCAGCCACCATTCGGCCAGCAGGAGCGCGACAGTCCAGGAGAACCAGCCAGTGATGCCCGCGGTGACCTGGACGAACCAGGTCTCATTGCCGGCGAATGTTGTGTCCTGCTGGGGCTGCAAGACAAAGAAGACGGCAACACCCACGAACCGGTTCAGGATGATCGAACAAGTCAGCGCGAAGCTGCGGATCATCCATAGTCGGTGCTCGACAAACCGGCCGCGCCGGGCCATCAAAAACCCGGTCAGCGTTATCCCCAACCACAGCACAGCCATCATGACGCTGCTGACCTTGATCACCGGCCCGAACGGCGTGTTGGCCGCAAGGATGAGCCCGACCAAGCCTCCGGGCAGCACCCCGGCTAAGACGTAGGTCCGGCCGATCCGGCGATGAGCCGTCCTGTGATTGTTCCGGAACCAGGGCCAGATCTGAAACACCACACATGCGAGCGCGATGGAGCCACAGATCACATGAAAGAACAAGCAATGGGTAGTGCCACGGGAAATCTGGTGGGGCCGGCACCCTGGACCGACTGGGATCGAAGGTCAGGTACGGCGGCAGCGAGAACGCCACGAAGACGACAACCACGAAGGCCAAGGGCACGATCCAAGGCCGGCGCCAACAGCTAACTGGTGTCCGGTTGGGTGGGCTTGAAGCCTTCGCCTGCGGCGTGCGTACATCATACGCATAAGCGTATCATGTACGCATCCTAGGA
>JBKOZG010000286.1:0-8858 GCA_046725775.1 Actinomycetota bacterium
GTGGAGGACGCCGAAACTGTGATGACCCGCTTCCAGCATCGCCTGGAGACGGTATTCAACGAGGTGCGAGGCGCGGGTAAGCGACCTAGCGACATGGATTACAGCCGAGTGCCGGAGTACCCCAAGAAGTCTGCAGCGAAGCACGGCACTGCGATCAGCATGGAAACACTGAAGAAGATCGCAGACGCGCACACCACCTTCCCAAGCGGATTCACCGTCCATCCGAAGGTAATGCCTCAGCTACAGCGTCGGGCAGCCGCGATCACCCAGGGCCCTATCGACTGGGCTACTGCGGAGATCCTGGCTCTTGGCTCCTTGCTCCTGGAAGGACGCACAGTCCGGCTCACCGGACAAGACACCCGTCGCGGTACGTTCGTGCAGCGCTTCGCTGCGATCGTTGACCGCAAGACCGGCGAATCCTGGGTGCCCCTCAAGCAGCTGGATGAGACCCAAGGGAAGTTCCATGTCTTCGATTCGCTGCTGAGTGAGTACGCGGCGATGGGCTTCGAGTACGGCTACTCTGTAGCGAGCCCCGAGGCACTGGTCCTCTGGGAGGCCCAGTTCGGTGACTTCGCCAACGGCGCCCAGACAATCATCGATGAGTTCATCACCTCTGGTCAGGCTAAATGGACTCAGCAGTCTGGCGTCGTGCTGCTCTTGCCGCACGGATATGAGGGCCAGGGTCCAGACCATTCGTCAGCCCGCCCAGAACGCTTCCTCCAACTGGCCGCCGAAGCCGCCTTAACGGTTGCCCAGCCTTCGACGCCCGCAAACTACTTCCACATGCTCCGACAGCAGGCGTTGGGCGAGCTGCATCGGCCGCTGATTGTCATGACCCCGAAGTCGATGCTGCGTAACAAGTTTGCTGTTTCAGACCCTGCAGACTTCACTCAAGGGTCCTGGAAGCCGGTGATCGCCGATCCGACGATCGAAGACCCGGAACAGGTCAACTCGGTGCTCCTCTGCTCGGGGAAGATCCGTTGGGACCTGCTGAACGCGCGCAACAAGGCCGGCAAGGACGGTCAGGTCGCGATCATCGCCGTGGAACGGCTATACCCGCTCGCTGCAAAGGACATCGTCAAGCAGCTCAGACGTTTCGAGCACGTCAAGGAAGTGCGCTGGGTGCAAGACGAGCCGGGGAACCAAGGCGCGTGGCCGTTCATGGCACTCAACCTGCCGCAGCGGCTCACCGAACTCGAGCCCAGCCGGAATTGGCGGCTGACCAAGGTGGCCCGACCGGAATCGTCGGCGCCATCAGTCGGCTCGGCGACCGTTCATCTACAGCAGCAGCGTGCCCTGATGGAGGCCGCATTCGCATAGATGCAAGAAGGATCCCGCTCGGCGGGCGTAGGCCTGTCGAGCCTAGGAGTGATGTGTACTTCACCGATCGGGGTATCGAGGAGCTCCAGGCACGCCGGGGTGAAGATGAGGTCACTCTCGCGTGGCTGGCTGATCAATTGCGCACATTCGTCGACCTCCATCCCGATTTTGAGACTCCCGTGGAGCGTCTCGCGACCTGGCTCGCCCGCCTCGACGATGAAGACGAGTAGCGCTCGCGCCGCGCTGCTTTGGCTCGAAAGTGGTCGAGATCGACACGAGACCGCCCCGTGAGGACCATGTCGTCTCTGACCACCTTCGGGAAGAGGTTGGCCGACCCGTCAGTGACGGACCATCCGAATGACGACCGCGCCGCAGTCCTCGTCAAGCTTCTCGGCACCATCAGAGTACGGTGGCCGAGGTCCGGTGGCTGAGGTCCGGCTGAGGTCCGGCCGAGGTCCGGTGGCTGAGGTCCGGCCGAGGAACGAGGCCGGAGTCTCGAAGCCCCCACGCCACGACGCGGGTACAACTCCCGCCCCACCGCTCGGCATGGTCGTCCTCAGCAGCGGTGATGCGGCTCGCTATGCTCCGTTGACCGGGCCCGAGGAGAGTGACCGGCCCTCGGCATCATCAAGGAGGACGCACCTGATGGCAGACAAGTCCCTCAACCGCGACACGGCGACGCTCGACCCCACCACCTGGGACCACCGCTGGGGCTACCGGGACACCAGGCTCGTCGTCCAGCCAGACGAGTGCGTCATCATGACCGGCTCGCGCTACAACCTGTGCGGATACCCGATGCCGTACCTGATTCCGTTCGTCCGCGAGGAACTCGGATTCGACGTAGATTTCACCAGCACCCGCCCGCTGACCGCGGAGCCGTTCGTCTCCCCGGTCAACCGCGACGAAGGATTCGCCTCCGCGCTGGCGTCAGCGCTGCGGGTCGACCAGTTCAGCTTCGACGATCGCGAGCGGCTCGTCCACAGCCATGGCCAGACCACCACCGACGAGGTGTCGCGAGTGCTCTACTCCGATCTGCCCCGCGCGGTCGATCTCGTGGTCTGGCCCGAGTCAGAGGACGACTGTGTCGCCCTGGTTGGCCTCGCCCGCGAGCACGACGTCTGCCTCATTCCCTACGGGGGAGGGACGAACGTGAGCGACGCGCTGCAGATCCCCGAGGACGAGACCCGCATGGTGGTCTCCATCGACATGCGACGGATGGACGCGATCGAGTGGATCGACGCCGACAACCAGACCGCCTGCGTCCAGGCGGGCATCCTCGGTAGCCGGCTGGAGGAACTGCTGTCGAAAGAAGGCTTCACCAGCGGCCACGAGCCCGACAGCATGGAGTTGTCCACCCTGGGCGGCTGGATCGCGACCAACGCCTCGGGCATGAAGCGCAACCGGTACGGCAACATCGAGGACATCGTCGAGAACGTCACCCTCGTCACACCGTGCGGCGTGGTCGAGAACCTGTACTGGACGCCACGCCAGGCCGCAGGCGTCGAGGCGTACAAGGCGGCGTTCGGGAGCGAGGGCAACCTCGGCCTGATCACCAAGGCGGTGCTGCGCATCCACAAGCTCCCCGTAGCCAAACGGTACGGCTCGGTCATCTTCTCCGACTGGAAAACCGGCGTCGCGTTCATGGCCGCCCTCAACCAGACCGGCGCGAAGCCGGCGAGCATCCGGCTGGTGGACAACCTCCAGTTCCGGCTGGGCCAGGCACTCAAGCCGGCGCCGACCGACCGCAGGAAGGTGCTCACCAGCAAGCTCGAGAAGCTCGTCGTCACCAGGGTCAAAGGGTTCGACCCCCACCAGATGGTGGCCGCGACGATGGTGCTCGAGGGCAGCAAGGCTGAAGTGGACTACCAGTACGAGGTGGTCCTCGACACCGCGAAGAAGTTCGGCGGCATCTCCGGTGGAGCCGGGAACGGCGAGCGCGGCTACATGCTGACCTACGGGATCGCCTACATCCGCGACATGCTGGCCGACTACTACATCGTCGGTGAAACCTATGAGACGACCGTGCCGTGGAGCAGGATCCACGACGTCTGCGACGCCGTGCAGCGGGTCGCCGCCGCCGAGCACAAGCGGCTCGGCTTCCCCGGAAGGCCGTTCACCTCGCCCCGGGTGACGCAGATGTACCACACCGGTGTCTGCATCTACTTCACCCACGGGCTTCTCCACAAGGGAGTCGAGGACGGCGACGAGCGGTTCGCCGAGATGGAGAAGAACATCCGCGAGGCGATCATGGCCGCCGGCGGCTCTATCTCCCACCACCATGGCATCGGCAAGCTCCGCAAGCAGTTCGTCGGCAAGGTGTCCTCGGCCGAGAGCCGGGACGCCGTCCGCGCCATCAAGCGGGGCGTCGATCCGCAGAACATCTTCGGAGCCAGGAACAACATCTTCGCCGGGTAGCGCCACCCTCCAGCCCACGCTGTGGCTAAGGCTCCTACATCACCGCTCCAGCACAGTTCGCGGCCGGTCAGCGCACGCCGCATATGAGCCGGAGCGCCCGAGGCTGCGCGATCCCGAGCAGGACGCCGACCCGATGGCGATCCCGCCGAGCACCCCGACGTACGTCCACTCGTTCTCGGGGGTAGAACGTCGCCAGCTCACCGGCGATCGTGGTGCCCAGCGAGACCGACAGGTAGTACAGCGCCACCATCTGGGTGAGGAACGCCGCGGGCGCTGCCATTGCGTACATAGAACGCGCGGGCTCGAGTGTTGTCGCGAAGCACCCAATGAAACGCTGGCGATGCGCTCGGGATGGACGACGTCGGCGTACGCCTCTCGCCACGCGCCACATGGCAGGCCGCGCCGGACTCGGCGTCGCCCGACTGTACTGCCCTGATGACGACGTCGCCCCTCACGGCTCAAAGATGATCTTGCCGAAATGATCACCAGCGATCATTGCGGCGAATCCAGCGGCGGCATCTGCTAGCGGCAGGATGCGGTCGATGTGCGGCCGTACGCCAGTAGCCACCAGCATCTGGGCCAGCGAGATCAGCTCATCTCGGGTGCCCATCACCGAACCGATCACCCGAAGCGGCTTGAAAAAGATCTTGGTCAGCTCGGCCTTCCGTGGATTGTCGCCGGACGTCGCTCCGCATATCACCAGCGTCCCGCCCGGCTTCAAGACATTGATCGAATGTGACCATGTGGCAGCGCCGACGCCGTCCATAACCGCATCCACCCGCTCCGGTAGCCGGGCGCCAGCCGGGAAGGCCTGGTGCGCGCCGAGACTGACGGCTAGGGCCCCCCGGGCTTCGTCACGCGAGGTGACCCAAACCCGCATGCCAGCCTGACGACCGAGCGCGATCAGCGCTGTGGCAACCCCACCGCCTGCGCCCTGGATCAGCACGGTGTCCCCCGGCCGGGCTCCCGACTGGCTGAAGAGCATCCGGTACGCCGTCAGCCAGGCCGTCGGCAGGCAGGCCGCCTCGGCAAAGCTCAGCTCAGGCGGCTTGTCCACCAGGTTGGTCGGCGGCACCCATACCTGCGTCGCAAAGGTGCCGGGGTAGCGTTCGGAGAGCAACGACCGCTGCGGGTCGTAGATGGCGTCCATGCCAACGAAATCGGGCGAGTTGATCACGGCGTGGACCACGACCTCCCGTCCGTCCTCGGCAACACCCGCCGCGTCGCAGCCAAGGATCATGGGGAGTCGGTCGGCGGGGAGTCCCACCCCGCGCAGTGACCATACGTCGTGATGGTTGAGAGCAGCGGCACGCACGTGCACCCGCATCCACCCTCCGGGCACGCTCGGTGGCTCGAACTCACCTACCACCAGGGCATCCAACGGTGCTTCGGCATCCGCCCGGACCGCGTAGGCCGCCAACATGCCTTTACCCTATTGGCGCAGACCATCAGCCGATGTGATCAACACCGTCCGGCCGATACAGTGCGTCGAGTGAGCAACGACGCCAACGCCTTGGTTGGGGACTTCCGTGCCCGGATTGGACGGGAGCCAACTGGAGTCTGGGCTGCCCCGGGCCGCGTCAATCTGATCGGCGAGCACACCGATTACAACGACGGCTACGTCATGCCATTCGCTCTGGCGCACCGGGTGCTGATCGCTGCCGCTCCACGTCGTGATTGGACCTGGAGCGTCACCTCACTCAACAATGACTCGACCAGGATCTTTGAGGCTGCTGATTTGCAGCCGGGGATGACGGGCTGGCAGGCCTACGTCGCGGGCGTGGTCTGGGTCCTCCAGGAGGCCGGGCATCGGGTTGATGGAGCCGATCTCGTGCTGACATCCGATGTACCCGAAGGTGCCGGCTTGTCCTCCTCGGCCGCTCTGGAATGCGCCGTCCTCACTGCGCTAGCCGACCTCAACGACCTCGACATTGCCGGACTGGAGCGTGCCAAGCTGGCGAGGCGTTCTGAGAATGTGTTCGTCGGCGCCCCGACCGGCCTGATGGACCAGGCGGCGGCCACCTTGTGCACGGCGGGCCACGCGTTGTTCTTCGACTGCCGAACCTACGACTCGGAGCAGGTTCGCTTCGAGACGGCCACGGCCAGTCTGGAAATTCTTGTCCTCGACACTAAGACCCCCCATGCGCTGGTCGACAGCGAATACGCTGCCCGCCGTGCTAGCTGCGAAGAGGCGGCGCGGCTGCTCGGCGTCGCAGCGTTGCGGGACGTCGCAGACCTCGCCGCGGCCCTCGGCCAGCTTCCTGATGCCGTCATCCAGCGCCGGGTACGACATGTAGTCACTGAGAACGCCAGGGTCCTGGAGGCCGTCGAGATCTTGCGAACGGGCCGGATCGCCGACTTGGCGCCACTCCTCGACGCCTCCCACGAATCCATGCGTGACGACTTCGAAATCACTGTGCCGCAGGTGGACCTCGCTGTCGAGGTGGCCCGCGCCTCCGGAGCCATCGGCGCAAGGATGACCGGCGGTGGATTCGGCGGCTGCATCATTGCACTGGTCCCGGCAGGCGAGGCTGAGCCCGTAGGAAGTGAGATCGCAAACAGTTTCGCCGCCGCCGGATACGGTCAGCCGGCGCATTTCACCGCCGTTCCGTCGGCCGGGGCCGAGCGCCTCCTGTGAGCCAGTTAATCGTTGCGATCGGATTCCAAACAGACCGCCATCGATCCAACTCAGGCATCGCGTGCAAGGATCACTCTGTTGTCAGGACCTATACGCCGCCACGCGAGCGGTGAACATGCGTTAATCAACCCGAGGCTCAGAAGAACCTGGGTTGGAAGGGAGCAGCACACAATGAATGTCCGGATCAAGCTCGGTGTGGTCGCGGCCTCGGTCGCCGCACTTGCTCTGAGCGCCTGTGGATCGAGTTCGTTGAGCGGGGAGCCGGGAGCGCAGGAGGCCCCATCCGTTTCGGTCAGCCAGAACGTGGATCTTGCAGCCAAGCTGCCCGAGAGCATCAAGAACGCGGGCGTGATCAAGATCGGCACCGATGCAAGCTACGCCCCCAGCGAGTTCCTGGCCGCCGACGGCAAGACCGTGCAGGGCTTCGACGTCGATGTATTCGATGCAGTCGCAGACAAGTTCGGGGTCAAGACGGAGTGGCACCCGGCCGACTTTGGCAGCATCATCAACGGCGTCAATGGCAAGAAGTACGACATCGGGATCTCGTCCTTCAGCATCAATGAAGAGCGCATGAAGCAAGTCAACATGGTCAGCTATTTCAGCTCCGGCACCCAGTGGGCCACCCAGAAGGGCAACCCCAAAGGCGTTGAGCCCGACAATGCCTGCGGCAAAAACATCGCCGTTCAAAGCAACACCACGCAAGAGATGGAGGACCTTCCCGCGCGGCAGAAGAAGTGTGGCAGCAACAAGATCAACGTCTTGTCCTTCAAGGACCAGAGCCAAGCTACTGCCGCCGTAGTCAGCGGCAAGGCAGACGCCATGCTGTCCGACTCGCCGGTGGTCGCATATGCGGTGAAGCAATCCGGTGAGAAGCTCGAAGCGCTCGGTGACATCTACCAGGGAACCCCGTACGGTTATGTGCTGCCCAAGGACCAGACCGAGTTCGCACAGGCAATCGTCGAGGCGCTCAAGGAGATCGACAAGGACGGCGCCTACAAGGCGGCGCTAGAGAAATGGGGCGTCGAGCAAGGCGCCATCTCCGACTTCGCTGTAAACCCGACGTCATGACAACAAGCACAGCAGCCCGTCCGGCGGTCAGCGATGACCGCCCCGGGGTGATTCACGCCCGGCCGGTTCGCCACCCCGGTCGCTGGATCGCCATCGCGGTGATTGCGGTGCTGGCCTTGATGTTCTTGAACATGGTGATCTTCAACCCGGCGTTCAACTGGCCGCTGGTGTTCCAGGCCATGAACCAGAGCCCGGTGATCGAGGGCTTCTGGAAGGGCACGATCCTCGTCACGATCCTGTCAATGATCTTCGGTGTTGTCCTCGGGGTGGTGCTGGCGGTGATGCGGCTGTCCGACAACCCGGTTCTCAAAGGCGTGTCGTGGATCTACACCTGGTTCTTCCGGGCCATCCCACGCTACGTGCTGCTGACGATCATGGGAGCACTTGGCGTCCTCTTCACAGCGGGCTTGTCGATCGGCGTGCCCTTCGACTGGAAGATCATCGACTGGCTCGGGCTGTCCGGTAACTGGCGCTTCGCCACCTTTGACGCCAACGCCATCTTCGTTGGCCTCATCGGCGGCGTGATCGGATTGGCCGCCTCCGAGGCCGCGTACATGGCCGAGATTGCGCGCGCCGGCATCCTCAGTGTGGACAGGGGTCAGATGGAGGCTGCGCAGGCCCTCGGCATGAGCCGTGGCAAGGCGATGCGCCGGATCGTGCTGCCACAGGCGATGCGTGTCATCGTGCCGCCGACAGGCAATGAGACCATCGCCATGCTGAAGGACACCTCGCTGCTCATCGCCATTCCGGTGGGCACCGAGCTCTTCTTCCAGCTGCAGGCCATAGGCGCGCGTACCTTCCAGGTCTTCCCGATCCTGGTCGCGGCCACCCTTTACTACCTGATCGCCTCCAGCGTCCTGATGGTGGGCCAGGCTTACCTCGAGAAGAGGTTCGGCCGCGGCTTCGGCACCCAGGTAAGCGCGGACAAGGAGGAGGCGGCCAAGGGCCTGGCAGTCGGGAGCGCGAAGTGACCGCCACATCGACAGAGACCGACCACCTCGTACGCGCTGTCAACGTCACCAAATCGTTCGGCACCAACGAGGTGCTGAAGGGGATTGACCTCACCGTCGACGCCAAGGAAGTCGTATGCCTGCTTGGCCCCAGCGGATCAGGCAAGACCACGTTCTTACGCCTGATCAACCAGATGGAGATCCTGACGGGAGGAAGGATCTGGGTGGGGGGCGAGTTGATCGGCATCGAGGACCGCAACGGCAAGCTGCACATCCGTAAGGACAAAGACATCGCACGGCAGCGATCTCGGATTGGCATGGTCTTCCAGCGCTTCAACCTCTTCCCACACATGACCGCCCTTGAGAACGTGATGGAAGCGCCGGTCAAGGTCAAGCGGCAGTCCAAGGCGGACGTCAAGAAGGAGGCGCTCGAGCTGCTGGAGATGGTCGGCCTGGCAGATCGGGCT
>JBKOZG010000175.1:0-8163 GCA_046725775.1 Actinomycetota bacterium
CATGCTCACCGAATCCCGTTTCGACTTCGAGCGGCCAATGGCGGGCCTGGAGATCGAGCTGAATCTGGTGGACATGGACTGCCAGCCGGCCATGCGCAACGCGGAGGTCCTGGCGGCGATCGCAGATCCCTCGTTCCAGACAGAGCTGGGTCGCTTCAACATCGAGATCAACGTGGCGCCACGCCGGTTGGCTGATTTCGGATTCTCCGACTTCGAACAGTCGGTGCGAAAGTCGCTGAACGACGCAGACCCTCGTGCGAAGGCAGTCGGCGCCCAGCTGGTGGTCATCGGCATTCTGCCGACTTTGATGCCGCATCACGTCACGCTCGACAGTGTCAGCGAGAATCCGCGTTACTCGATGCTTGACCAGCAGATCTTTGCGGCACGCGGTGAAGATCTTGAGATCATCATCGACGGCGTGGAGCGACTGGCGATGGTGTCGAACACGATCATGCCGGAGGCCGCCTGCACCTCTACCCAGGTGCATCTCCAAGTAAGCCCGGACGACTTCGCCGGTTACTGGAATGCCGCGCAGGCGATCGCCGGCATTCAGGTGGCGCTCGGTGCGAACTCACCTTTCCTCTTCGGGAAGCAGCTCGTCGCTGAGTCCCGCATCCCGCTGTTCGAACAAAGCACCGATACCCGCAGTGAGGAATTGAAAGCCCAGGGGGTACGGCCCCGCGTGTGGTTCGGGGAGCGCTGGATCACCTCGATCTTCGACTTGTTCGAGGAGAACTCGCGTTACTTCCCCGCGTTGTTACCGATCAGCTCCGAGGAGGATCCTGTCGCTGCGCTCGACAGCGGTGGAGTACCACACCTGGACGAGCTCCGGCTGCACAACGGCACCGTCTACCGCTGGAACCGGCCTGTCTACGACATCAGTGGTGGCAGTCCGCACTTACGGGTGGAGAACCGCGTGCTGCCAGCAGGTCCGACCGTTGTGGACATCATGGCCAACGCAGCCTTCTTCGCCGGACTGGTGCGTGCCTTGGCCAATGACGATCGGCCGATCTGGACCCAGATGTCCTTCCAGGCAGCCGAGGAGAACTTCGTGTCCGGGATTCGGCAAGGGATCAACGCTGAGGTCTACTGGCCCCAGGTAGGTCAGGTGCGTGTGACCGAACTCGTGGTACGCAAGCTGTTGCCACTGGCGGCTCAAGGGCTGCGTATGTGGGAGGCCGATGAGAGCGAAATCGGGCGGCTGCTCGACATCATCGAGCGCCGCTGCCTGCGTGGAGCCAATGGAGCAACGTGGCAAGCCGCGGATGTCGCCCGACGTGAACAAGCTGGCGAGTCAAGGCAGGATGCTATCCGAGGCATGCTCGCCAGTTACATGACTCTGATGCACAGCAACCAACCGGTCCACACCTGGGAGGTGCACTGATGTCAGAGACAATTCAGTCCCCATCCGATCGGACCAGCCCCGGCCGCGCCGAACTGCCCACCCAATCGTTGCCTGAAGGAGCCCAGCCGCTCATTGTTGTGGGCTATTCCTCGAGGCCTGAGGGACAGGCGGCCCTGAAGCGGGCGCTCAGCGAGGCGCGATTACGCGGCGCGGCGCTCGTCGTAGTGAACACCTCGCCCGAAGCGGACACGGAGGGCCTGGTGGCCGAGCTCGCCGCGTCAGGAGTCAGGTCCGAAATCAGGACGCCAGCCGACGTACACGAATCGGCGGAGGAGTTGATCCGAACAGCCGAGACGACCGACGCCGAGTTCATCGTTATCGGGCTCCGTCGCCGGTCCCCGGTCGGCAAATTGCTGTTGGGTAGCAATGCTCAGCGAGTGCTACTGGATGCTGCCTGCCCCGTCCTCGCGGTGAAAGCGGAGCCGGGCGCAGACTAGCGCAAGTTCCGACACCATCTCAGCGTTGGGTTGGACGTTTGGAGATTCGTGCCAGAATACGCGTGGAGCACCTATTGACATCCGATGGGCGCTGCATGCCCTAGATCCGCCTGGTCAGTCCGAGAGGCTCTTTGTGACACCCCCCTCCACACTCCCCTCCAAACTGCACACAACGGCTCGCGCGGTGGCTGCGTCCACAAGCCGAGCTCGGCAAGAAAGCGTTCCGATCAAGAAGGCCACGTCGGCCAAGAAAGCTCCCGCCAAGAAGGCGTCGTTGAAGTCGGTCGACAGCGCCCTTACCAAGAAGGCTGCAGGCCCGCCGCCGGTCGCTGAGGATGAGATGCCGCCGATCGCTGAGAATGAGATGCCGCAACCGGTGGAGCCTGACCCGGTCGGTGACGCAACCGAAGAGGCAGATCTGGAGGATCTCGCCCTCGAGCCGCTCGAGGTCGAACTAGACGCTGAAACGCTCACCGCGGATGTTGTGGTCGACCTGGAGAGTGAAGAGGTCGTGCTCACGGTCGGCAAGAAACGCAGCCTGGACGACATCGATGAGTCGGCCTTCGAGCCGGCTGAAGAGGCAAAGCTTGAAGAAGAGCTGGCCGAGGATGAGGGCTTCACCCTGTCCGAGGCCGACGACGCCGACGAACCCGAGCAGCAGGTCATGGCAGCCGGTGCGACGGCTGACCCGGTAAAGGACTACCTGAAGCAGATCGGCAAGGTCGCGCTGTTGAACGCCGAGCAGGAGGTCGAGCTTGCGAAGCGGATCGAGGCTGGGTTGTTTGCCGACGAGAAGCTCAACGACGATCACACCAAGATCAAAGCAGCACAGCTTGACGATTATGAATGGATCGGCGAGGACGGTCGCCGCGCCAAGAACCACCTCCTGGAGGCTAATTTGCGCCTCGTGGTTTCGCTGGCCAAGCGCTACACCGGCCGCGGAATGCTCTTCCTCGATCTCATCCAGGAGGGCAACCTCGGGCTGATCCGGGCGGTTGAGAAGTTCGACTACACCAAGGGCTACAAGTTCTCCACCTACGCCACGTGGTGGATCCGGCAGGCGATCACCCGAGCCATGGCCGATCAGGCTCGTACCATCCGCATTCCTGTGCACATGGTTGAGGTGATCAACAAGCTGGCCCGCGTGCAGCGGCAAATGTTGCAGGATCTGGGCCGGGAGCCGACGCCGGAGGAGCTGGCGCGCGAGCTCGACATGACTCCGGAGAAGGTTGTCGAGGTTCAGAAGTACGGACGGGAGCCGATCTCGCTGCATACCCCGCTCGGTGAAGACGGCGACTCGGAATTCGGAGACCTGATCGAGGATTCAGAAGCCGTCGTTCCAGCAGATGCCGTGAGTTTCACACTTTTGCAGGAGCAGTTACACGACGTACTCGACACCCTCAGTGAGCGCGAAGCTGGAGTCGTGTCGATGCGCTTCGGATTGACCGACGGGCAGCCAAAGACCCTGGATGAGATCGGTAAGGTCTATGGGGTGACTCGCGAGCGGATCCGGCAGATTGAGTCCAAGACGATGAGCAAGCTGCGGCACCCATCCCGTTCCCAGGTGCTCCGGGACTATCTGGACTGAACTTCTGGGCGTTTTGGTTCGCCCCTGACGGAGACGCCGGCAACGCGCTCCGACTCATCACCGATCCCAGCGCGGATGAGCCGCGCTGCGTAGTCGAGCGAGTTCTGAAGCTCATGTTCGCCACCGGTAGTCGCGGAACTGGCGGCGCTCGCAGGGATTGCTCGGCGATGCCGAGAGCGCTTGCTACTGCGCAGACACGGGGGCTGACCGAGTCGGTGCCCGAGCTACCCGCAATCAGTGCACATGCCGAGGTTGACGACCATGATCATGATGGCATCGAACTCACTGCTCGATGGAAGCTCGGACGCTGGATTGGCTACATCACAGCAAGCATCCGTCGCCGCGCTCGCTGAATGGGAGGGGCGTGGGGCGCGAGGCATTGTTGCGATTGGCCGGGACCCGAGCGACAAGTCGCTCGCCGTCTGAGCAGCGGAGAGGGTCGGCAGTCGTTAGGGTCTGATTGTCAGCCGGGGAAAGAGAACCCGCGCGGGCCAACAATCTTGGTCACGACGGTGGCTGTGTTGTTGTCAATGTTAGGGTCCGTCGTCGTCTCCGAGGTAGCTCCCGCTCCTGCTGCGGTCGTCCTACTCTCGCCTTTGGGGAAACAGCACACGACATCGACGACGGTCGCCGTCACTGTCTCCCCTGGAGCGAGTTCTCCACCTGGGCTTTGGCAGAATGAGGCGTCGCTGCAGGTCAGCGCAACTGGATTGAACTGATCCGGTGTTGCCGCCGTCAAGACTGTCCCGGTTGAAGTGTCTGGCCCAAGGTTGGTCAGTGTGATGGCGTATGTCACAGTCTGCCCGACGGCTGCCCTCGGCACCCCTTTTCCCACCCAGGTGGCCGTGACCGACAAATCTGCCACCGGGTCAGCAACCGCGACGGCACTCACTGCCGGTGTTAGCGCAAAACTCGCAACCATCACCGCGCAAAGCCTGAGGAATCGAGGTTTCATGACCCACCTGTCCTGTTGTCCTCTTCGGGGACGGAGCTAAGCAGCCCAGGTACGCAGCCGAAGCCAAAAAGCCGGCCTTGGTGATGTAGTGATCATGCTGCTCCTGTTGGTTGCCTGCCGACTGCCGCGCGAGAAGTATTTCATTGCAGTGATCAGCGAAGTACTGATGCACAACATCGAGGTCGCCCGCATAGCTTCCTGATATTCGCTCTCAAAAATACCGCCGGACAAGCGCCTTGTTTCTTCCACTGACATTAGGACGCGCCTTCCCTCTTGGGCAACTCGGTGAAATCTCGGGGTCCCTTGCCAACGTATACCGACTGCACCCCGACGTAGATGAAGCCACCAGCGCCACCTGCATCGCCTGCGCCCGTCGAAGGAGCCGCACCCCACCCAGCTGCAGACACCGGCGACGAGCAGCGATGGACCGACGCCACGATCGCTGACGGTAGATGGTGGCCTGTCCCTAGGTCGATGGCTCATCCGCTTCTGGATTCGCATTCACATCACTCGCCGACAACGATCATGATCAACAAAGAAAGCGCCCGGAAAGAAATCGATGGGGGGGCGGGGTACCAACGCCTTTGGGCATCAAGGGGGACCCGCACCACCCGCAGGTACGTCGGCGTGTGTACCCTTCCCAGCCTCCCAAGACGGCATTTTCGGCCGTCTACCTTGGTCAGTAGCCACCGCCCCGCGCCCCGCGCCAGAGCCATCCCGCGCGAGAAGCCCCGCGCGTCCAAGCGCTGTCTGGACTTAGTCCCCGGAATGGCCCATCTGTCATATGCGCAACATCTTTGCGCGAGGCTGGCCAAAAATGTCTAGGGGTCTAGCGGATTGTTTCCGTCTCGTCGTGAATCGTCAGCGCCACTTGCTTGAGCTTGTCAGCGTGTTCCTTGCTGTGATGTGAGCAGAAGAGGAGGTCGAAGCCGCTGGCCATGGTGACTCGTACGTAGGCTTGCGCGCCGCACCGATCGCAACGATCGGACGCATTCAAGTGGGAATCTTCGATAACAGGAGTGCTCACAGTCGGCCTCCCTTCCTGGACGATCAGATGATCTTGCTGTTCTGAGCCACGCATCGCGATCGCGACACGCGCTGACACCTATCCAACATCTCGTCTGTCTCTGATTGTTCCGTCTCTGCTTCTCGAGCCAATGACTGTTGTGTAACGAATCCTGTGAATCGTCGCCCATGACGCCGCCAACGCTCCTCTACGACACACAGTTCGGATTGGCCGCTTTGCGCCGCTCTCAGCGCCGGCCGCGAGGTACTCTCGGCGCGTGCCAACTGCCAGCCCAGCAACGGAAAGCCGCGAATATGAGGCACGGCACCTGCTGGTGTTGGAGGGGCTTGAGGCAGTCCGGAAACGGCCCGCGATGTACATCGGCTCGACCGATACCAGAGGGCTGATGCACTGCCTGTGGGAAATCATCGACAACGCAGTCGACGAGGCGCTCGGCGGGTACGGCAAGGAGATTTTCGTCACACTACGGCCGGACGGTGGTATCTCAGTGCACGACCGCGGCCGCGGCATTCCAGTGGACATTGAGCCCCGGACCGGCCTGCCCGGTGTGGAAGTGGTCTTCACCAAACTGCACGCTGGCGGCAAGTTCGGCGCCGGTTCCTATAACGCAACCGGCGGACTTCACGGCGTAGGTTCCTCGGTCGTCAACGCGTTGTCGAGTCGGCTTGACGTCGAAGTGGACCGCAACTCCGCCACCTGGGCTATGTCATTCCGCCGCGGCGTTCCTGGGACATTCGACGGGCCCGGACCGATGGCGAGGTTCACCCCACGAGCTGAGCTCCGCAAGATCGGACGGGTAGCCAAGGCGACAACTGGCACGCGGGTCACGTATTGGCCCGCCCGGCAGATCTTCCTCCATGATGCCCAGCTCTCGTTCCGAGATCTCCAAGACCGTGCCAGGCAGACAAGCTTCTTGGTTCCGGGTTTAGCGCTCCATGTCGCTGACGCCCGTACCCCAGACGTCATCGAGGAGACCTATCTGCACCGGGGAGGTATCTCGGAATTCTGCGAATTCCTTGCCCCCGACGCTCCAGTCACCGATGTGATCCGGCTTCGGGGCACCGATCGTTTTACTGAGACCGTCCCGATGCTTGATGACGACGGCCACATGGAGCCAGCCGACGTCGAACGGGACCTCGAGATCGATATCGCTGTCCGCTGGGGAGAAGGTTATGAGACGCGCACCCAGTCGTATGTGAACATCATCGCGACGCCCAAAGGAGGCACTCATGTCGCTGGGTTTGAGCGCGGACTGACCAAGGCTTTTGTGAATGCCCTCCACAACACGCGATTGCTCAAGAACGGCGACGAGGTGATGAAGGACGACGTGCTCGAGGGCCTGACGGCGTTGGTCACCGTGCGGCTCGCAGAGCCGCAATTCGAGGGTCAGACCAAAGAGGTGCTGGGCACGCCGGCGGTGTCGCGGTTGGTAGCCAAGACTGTCGAACATGAGCTCACAAGGTTCTTGGGGTCCACCAAGACGGCGACAAGGGTGCAGGCCCGCGCGGTTTTGGAGAAGATCGTTGGTGCCTCTCGGGCTCGAGTTGCTGCGCGGCAGCACCGTGAGGCGCAGCGACGCAAGAATGCTCTCGAGTCATCATCACTGCCGGCCAAGCTCGTCGACTGCCGCAGCACCGACGTTGACCGAACCGAACTGTTCATCGTCGAAGGCGACTCGGCTCTTGGTACCGCCAAGCTGGCCAGGAATTCCGAATTCCAGGCGTTGCTGCCCATTCGCGGCAAGATCCTCAACGTACAAAAGGCTTCCATCGGGGACATGCTGAAGAACGCCGAGTGCGGTTCGATCATTCAGGTCGTAGGGGCCGGCTCTGGCCGCAATTTCAACCTCGAATCTGCGCGGTACGGCAAGATCATCTTCATGGCCGACGCCGATTCCGACGGTGCACACATCCGCTGCTTGCTGGCGACATTGTTCTTTCGCTATATGCGCCCACTGGTGGCTGCCGGGCGGGTCTTTACCGCGGTGCCGCCACTGCATCGCTTCGAGCTGACGAACGCCCGCAAGGGGCAGGAGAAGTACATCTACACATACTCTGATGCTGAGTACCAACGGAAGGCAGCCGAGCTGACGAAGAAGGGTCTGCACTTCAAGGAGCCCCAACGCTACAAGGGCTTGGGAGAGATGGACGCGGATCAGCTAGCCGAGACGACGATGAGTCCGCGGCATCGTACGCTGCGCCGGATGACGGTGGACGACGGGCTGCTCGCCGAGTCGACCTTCGAGATGCTGATGGGCAACAACGTTGTGCCGCGCAAGGAGTTCATCATCGACGGGGCGTACGCACTCGACGCTGCCACCATCGACGCGTAAGCTTTTCGCCACTCGCGCTGTCGCCCTGAGAGCTGGGGTTGCGCTACGCCCAGCGTTCCAGCAGGCCGGTGTCCACGTCGTAGTAAAAGCCGCCCACGACTGCTCGGTCGCCAATCAGCGGGTGATTCCGGAGCTTCTCAACGTCGCGATGCAGGGTACGCCGTTGGTCGGCCGAGGCGCCGAACCGCACCCAAGAGGCATCGGCACCGCTGGCGTTACGGATGCGTTCGATGATCACGTCGTCGTCGGCCGCAGCCATGGCACAGCGGCTGTGGGGAATTACCATGATCTTGTTGACCTGAAGCAGGTGGACACCTGCGATGCACCCAGCGAGGGCCGAGGTGGTCAGGCGACCGCCAGGGGTACGGATGATCTTGGCGTCACCGAAGGTCAGCCCGACCATCTCCAAGGGCACAATC
>JBKOZG010000219.1:0-5014 GCA_046725775.1 Actinomycetota bacterium
CGGCTGCGCCTTCCTGCTTGACGGTCTCAGCGCCATAAGTGGCGGCCATCTTGACCGACTGAGCAGCCTCCTGCGCTGCCGGCTTCAGGCTCTCACCGACATCTCTCGCCAGTTCAGAGGCCTTTTCCTTGACTGGCTCCAAGTTCTTCTGCAGCTGGGATACCGCTTCCCGTTCCTTCGCCGTGGAAGGAATCAGGGAGGAGACCAGCATTCCGAGACCAAAGGCGACCACGCCGGCGGCCAGGGGGTTGCCCTGCGCCTTCTGCTTTACTGCCGTCGGGGCCCGGCTCGCGGCACCGCGTGCCTCGGAGGCCCTTTCGCTGACTGTGTCCCGGGCCGCGTAGGCCTTGCCGGCGACCGCTTCTTTTGCGGAGGCGCTACTGGCGCCTCCGCCAACCGTGGAGCCGCTGTCATCGTCGTCATTGGAGCCCATCACTCGCTCCTTGACATTGCTCGCAGCCTCCTTGACCTTGTCGACTTGCCGCTGCGCCACGTTCTTCGGATTGACCGTCTCGGCCAGTTCGTCTACGTCACTGCTCAAGGCCGCCCGAGTCCGTTCGATATCCGCCCGGATTTCATCCGGGTCGTTGCTGGTAGTCATCGATTTCTCTCCTCATGTCCTTTGAGTGCGTTCGGAACTTGGCGCACAGTCTCGGTGGTTTGCTGCAATCCGCTGATCTTCTTCACTTGGCCGCGAGCAACCAGGAAGAGAATCCCCGCGGCAACCAGCCAGATGGCAGCTACGATGACCGCCCCCCAGCCAGCCCCAGTTCGGTCGCTGATTGCCACCCATAAAGCGATCGACAAGAAGACCACGAATAAGAATGCGGCAACTGCGGCCCCAGCAAACATGCCGGCGGCCTGGCCAGCCCGCGAGGCGGACTGGCGGGCTTCGGCCTTGGCCAGCGCGAGCTCCTGCTGAACCAGAACCGACATGTCGCGGGTTACATCACCGATCGCCTCGCCGATGCTTTTGGTTCCGCCGGCTGCTTCTGTCGGCTCTTGAAATTCGCGCCGCGGCGGCGCCTGATCTGCGTAATCGGTCATCGGCGTGCCTCGCCCTCTGTCGGCGGCGGGTAGTACGGCTCGTCGGTAGTGGGCGTCACGTTGGGATAGGCCGGGCCCGTGGCGGGGTACCCAGCCGAAGCCGTTGTACCAGCGGCATACTCTCTCGAAGCCGCTGTGTCCTCGGTTGGGTACTGCTGTCCAGGAGCCGGCATGCCTCCACCCTGGTAGCTGGTCTCGCCCGCGACCTCGCCGTACCGCGGGTCGTAGCCGCTCTCGTAGGCCCGCGACACAGACCCGGAGCCTTGCACGTCGCCGCCATAACCTCCGCGGTCGTAGGTGCCGCTGTCGTATGCCCGGGCTGGAGTCACATCTGTGTCGGGGTCCACACTGGTGTTCCCTCCTACAGCACCCCGAGTCAATCGGCCTGCAACTACGCCGGCGGCCGCCGCCAAAGCAAGGAACGCGCCCGGTCGACGACGGGCGAACCGCTTCGCCTCGTCGAGCAGATCAGCGGGCTCATGGTTGTAGAGCCAGTGGGAAAACTCACCGACGCGGCGTGACGCCTCTTGTGCGAGACCCGTCATCGGTCCAGACTCATCGGACTTCGAGGCCATCGAACGCAGCTCAGACGCCCAGCCGTTCAGCATCGATGCGAGGCTTGACTGCTGGTTCCTCACCTGGCCCCGCAGCTCATATCGCGTCTGGTCCACCAGATTCCGGGTTTGGTACTTGGCCTCTTCCGCGATGTGGGCAACCTCGCCCCTGGCCACCTCTTTCACACCGGAAGCGGCGCCGGCGGCAGTGTCTTTGACGTTGGCCGCCTCACTCTTGGCAGTGTCGAAGGTGGAGCCCCCCTCCGACTCGAAGGAGCCTGGCTGGTCGTACACCACGCCGGCTCTCTCGGTCTGCTCGACGCCCGGATCCACGGGCCGGCTCGTCGGATCGGTGTAGTTCGCCACGACATTCTCCAATCAGATCGATTGTGGATACATCTGGCCTACCCAGTGCCTAACAAGGCAAACATGCTCTGAGCGGCTGATGATCATGAAGTGAGCTTCATGCCCACGGCTTGAGCATGATCTTGACCGCGCCATCGGCCTTCTGCTGGAACATTTCGTACGCTGCCGGTGCCTCGCGCAGCGGGAGTCGGTGCGTCGCGAAGTCATTCACGCCGAGCGGGTCGTCCTCGGTCAAGAACGGCATGATGTCGGGGATCCAGCGCTTCACATTGGCCTGACCCATCCGGAGCTGGATCTGCTTGTCGAACAACGACATCATCGGCAGCGGGTCGGCCATGCCACCGTAGACTCCGGACAGCGAGACCGTGCCGCCGCGGCGTACGGTTTCGATCGCCGTGTACAGCGCGGAGAGCCGATCAAGTCCTGCCTTCCTCATCAGCGGCTCGGTCACCGCATCGGGGAGGCGTGCCGTTACGCGCTGGGCGAAGGCGGCGGCAGGCGAGCCGTGCGCCTCCATTCCCACCGCATCGACGACCGAGTCCGGGCCACGACCGTCGGTCAGGTCGCGCACCACGTCGGGAAGATCATCTTCGTGCTCTCGCAGATCGACAACTTGTATGCCGCGAGCACGCGCCCGCTCCAGCCGGGCATCTACCAGGTCAACGGCAATAATTGTGTCGATCCACTTCTGTTGAGCGATCCGGCAGGCCATGTCGCCGATTGGACCCAACCCCAAGACCAGCAGCGAACCTCCATCTGGCACTGCCGCGTACTCCACCGCCTGCCATGCGGTCGGCAGCACATCGGATAGATAGATGAAGTGGTCGTCTGGCGGGCCCTCCGGCACCAGGATGTGGGTGAACTGCGCTTCCGGTATTCGGAGGTACTCGGCCTGGCCGCCAGGTACCTGGCCGTAAAGCTTCGAGTAGCCGAACAGCGCGGCACCGCTGCCTTCCCCGCGTACCTGTGCCGTCTCGCACTGTGTATATAGGGATCGCTCACACATCCAGCAGTGTCCGCAGGCGATCTGGAACGGCACCACGACTCGATCGCCAGGACGAATCTGGCTGATTTCGCGACCGACCTCGAGGACTATCCCGATCGCCTCGTGGCCGAGTACGTCCCCAGGACTCATGAAGGCGCCCATGGTCTCGTACAGGTGAAGATCGGAGCCACAGATACTGGTGCTGGTTACCTTGATGATCGCGTCGTTCGGTTCCTTGATGATCGGGTCGAGGACATCTTCTACAGCGACGTTGC
The DNA here is from genome assembly GCA_046725775.1 of Actinomycetota bacterium. Taxonomy (GTDB): domain Bacteria; phylum Actinomycetota; class Actinomycetes; order Propionibacteriales; family Propionibacteriaceae; genus Microlunatus. The sequence goes on from JBKOZG010000219.1 coordinate 3,228, forward strand.
GAAAGCCCTGCCAGGTAACAGCCTTCATCTCCGAGTCACACCTTGCGCCAGTCGCCGCTGGTCAGATGCGAGCCGGCCTGCGGGCCCATCTGCAGCATGCCGCCGTCGACAACCCATGAGGCACCCGTCACATAAGCAGCCTGCGGACTCGCCAGAAACGCGATCACCGCGGCGATCTCGCGCGCGTCGCCCGGCCGACCGAGCGGGATGCCGAGCCGCTCTTCCTGGTGTGGATCTTGGTCCTCTTGTCCGGTCATTGGCGTCGCGATCTCGCCAGGAGCAACGGCGTTCGCGGTGATCTCGTGCTGGCCCAGCTCGAGGGCGAAGGTCTTGATCAGTCCGCCGATGCCGTGTTTGGCAGCGTCGTACGGACCGGAACCAACGCGGGGCTGGTGTTCGTGGACGCTGGTGACGGCAATCAGCCGGCCGCCGTTGCCCACTTTCACCATGTGCTTCGCGGCTTGCCGCATGCAGACGAAGGCGCCGTCCAGGTTGGTCGCGATGATCTTCCGCCACTCGTCGTAGGAGGTGTCAACTAGCAGCGTCGAACCTCCGGTGCCGGCATTGTTGACAAACACATCGAGCCCGCCGAGCTCGTCGATCAGCAGATCGATGGTCACCGCGCACGAGGGCAAGTCAGTGGTGTCGAGCTGCTTGATGAAAGCCTTACGGCCGTGGGACCTCACTTCCTCTGCGGTGGCTTCAGCGCCGGAGGAGTCGGAGTGCCACGTGACGCCGACGTCCATGCCGTTCTGAGCGAGGGCGACCGCAGTCGCCTTGCCGATGCCGGAGTCTGAAGCAGTGACGATGGCGTAGCGGGGATCGAAGGTCATGCCTCAGATATTCCCAACGGCCCTCCGGGCAAACTGACACTGCGCAAATTGATCCTGCTTGGCAGTGATGGCTTGGGGGCTCGCGGACCCTAGCGCGCACTATGCCAGTCGCCGACATGGGTCGGCTGCTGTTCGACCTGGCCACCGCGCAACGGGCGCCTCGAGCGCTAGCTACGACGCAGCGGGCAAGCTCTCCAGTGCACCGATGATGGTGCGCATCTTGATCAGCAGTTTGGAAAGCAACCGCGATACCTGCATTTGGCTAGTACCGAACTCCTCGGCGATCTCAGACTGGGAGCACTGCTGGAAGAACCGCATCTGGATCAGTCGCCGCTCGTCGTCGTTCAGCTGCGCCAGAGCCTCCTCGATGATCAGCCGCGCCTCGGCACGGTCGATGTCCTGGTCGGTCTCGTCGGAGCAGAAGCAAATCCCGTGTGACAGCGCAGCATCGATCGAGGATGCGCTATAGCCCTGACTCGCGAAGCGGGCCTGTTGCACCGCGCCAACCGGCTCACCCAGTTCCTCGGCGAGATCTCGTGCACCGGGCAGGGCGCCCATCTCTTGCACGAGTGTGGGCCACCGGCGCCAGATGATCGAGGCGAGTTCTTGGGTCGGCCGCGGCGGGCGCACCATCCACCCATGATCGCGGAAGTGCCGCTTGAGCACGCCAGTTATGGTCGGCACCGCGAAAGCAACGAATGAGCCTTGGTGGGGGTCGAAGCGCCGACATGCTTCGACCAGCCCCGTGCAGGCGACTTGGATGAGGTCCTCGTTGTCCTGGCCGCGATGCATGAAGCGGTGGGCCAGCGTTTCGGCCAGCCACAAATGCGAGGTGACAACTTCGTCGAGAATCCGCTGCCGCTCGACCGGGCCTGCGGTCTGGGCCGTGATAAGGAGGTCCCGGGTACTTTCTGAGAGCTCTTCGCGTGTGGTCTGGGTAGGAGAAGCTAGGTG
>JBKOZG010000312.1:0-10216 GCA_046725775.1 Actinomycetota bacterium
CCGTAAACCGCGCCGTAGACCGACATCACCGCAGCACCTGGATACTGATCGGAGCCAGTGTCCACCCCGACCACGCCGCGAGCGTACTTGTCGCTGCGCTCGGTCGGATAAGGCCAGGCGGCTGCCAGGCCATCCTCATCAATACCAACCAGGTCGGCTGTCTCGTCATGGTCAGTGCCGAGTCCGATATCGGCCACCGAGATGGCGCCACAGCGGCTCAGCGCCGGCTGCAGCAGGTGGCAGGGCTTCCGCTCGCCGAAAGTAATCGTCCGAGTTGCTCGCACCGCGGGGCCAGGTACCGCGCCGGTGTCGGCAGCAACTCCGGAGGGAAGGTCGACGGCGATAGTCGGAAAGCCCTGGACCTCCAGCGATTGCACAAGTTGGCCAACCGGGGTAGGCAGCCCTGGACGGCCGCCGATGCCAAGGATTCCATCGATGACCAGGTCATACCCTGCCGGATCGACCGCATGATGATCATCGAGGTCGATGACTCGGCCACCTGCGCTGAGCAACGCCGCCAGCCCAGCCGAGTGTGGGGTACCCAGGCAGCGGATTGCTGTGACGCGTGCGCCGCGCCGAGCCAGCCGTACGCCTGCAAACAGAGCGTCGCCGCCGTTGTTGCCAGCGCCAACCATGATCATCACGCGGCGCCCGTACCGGCCTCCGTTCGTCGAGTGAAGCAGGTCGGATGCAGTGGCGGCGACCGCGGCTGCGGCCCGCTGCATGAGCGCGTCGACTCCCTCGACAGCGATGGCCCGCTGCTCGATCCGCCGGATCGCCTCGACCCGGTACGCACGCATGATCACGCTTCGCAGATTACGACGGCCGAGGCGATGCCGGCATCATGGGACATGCTGAGGTGAATGGTGCAAATGCCGAGTTCGGCAGCACGGGCAGCAACCGTACCGGTGATCTTGAACGAGGGCTTGCCGTGATCGTCGGTGAGCACCTCCGCGTCCAGCCAGGACAGACCGTCGGGCGCTCCCAAGGCTTTCGCCAATGCTTCCTTCGCCGCGAATCGGGCGGCCTTTGACGCCATGGGACGGTCGGCCTCGGCGGTGGTGAAGATCCGCCGTACCAGGCCGGGCCGCCGTTCGATTGACTCAGCGAACCGATCGACGTCGCAGACGTCGATACCGACTCCAATGATCATGCGCTTTTATTGAGACGCTGCTCGCGCATCGGGCGTGCTATCCGCCGCGGTCGTGCGGCGGCGCGCGATTCCCGACGCTCGCAGCGAGATTGAGAACGGACGGCTCATTTCGGCCCTATTCGACCGTGACTGACTTCGCCAGGTTGCGCGGTTGATCGACATCGTGGCCCTTCTTGGTGGCGAGTTCGCAGGCGAACATCTGCAGCGGCACGGTCGCCACCAAAGGTTGCAGCAATGTCGACACTCTCGGCAGCCTGATCAAGGCATCGGCGTAGCGGCTCACCTCGTCGTCGTCCTCCTCGGCCAAGACGATCGTCCTGGCCCCCCGGGCACGTACCTCCTGCAGGTTGGAGACGACCTTGTCGTGCAGCAAATCCCTACCGCGCGGCGGGACGACGACGAACACGGGCAGGTGATTTTCGATCAATGCGATCGGACCATGCTTGAGCTCGCCGGCCGCGAAACCTTCGGCATGGATGTAGGCCAACTCCTTCAGCTTCAGGGCGCCTTCGAGTGCCACCGGATAACCAACGTGCCGGCCGATAAACAGCACCGACCGTTTCTCGGCGAACTCGGCCGCCAACTCCATCACCGGCCCGATGTCCGCAAGCACCTTGGAGATGGCGTCAGGCATGGCGGAGAGCTCCTGCAAGATTTCGGCGATTTCGTCGCCGTACTTCACCTCACGTACCTGTGCCAGGTAGAGGCCGAGCAAGTAACAGGCAACCAGCTGAGTGAGGAATCCCTTGGTGGATGCCACACCGATCTCCGGCCCGGCGTGGGTGTAGATCACCGCATCCGACTCCCGCGGGATGGTTGAGCCGTTGGTATTACAGATCGCCAGTACCCGACACTGCTGCTCACGTGCGTGCCTGATGGCCATCAGGGTGTCGGCGGTTTCACCGGACTGGCTGATCGCGACGACGAGGGTCGTTGGGCTGAGAATCGGGTCACGGTAGCGGAACTCACTGGCCAGCTCGACCTCGCAGGGAATTCGGGTCCAGTGCTCGATTGCGTACTTGGCCACGAGTCCGGCATAGAAGGCAGTGCCGCAGGCGACCACGATGATCTTGTCGACGTGACGTAGCTCCGACTCGGGAATCCGGATCTCATCCAGAGTGAGCTGAGCCTCCGCGTCATGCCGGCCGAGCAGCGTGTCGGCTACCGCGCGGGGTTGCTCGTAAATTTCCTTCCGCATGAACCAGTCGTAGCCACCTTTCTCGGCTGCCGAGAGGTCCCAGTCAACGTGGTATGGCTTTACCTCCGCGGGCGCGCCGGCGAAAGTGATGACCTCAACCCCGTCCGGAGTGATGCTGACCAGCTGATCCTGGCCAAGCTCGATGGCCTCGCGCGTGTGCTCGATGAACGCGGCGACATCGGATGCGACGAAGTTTTCGCCCTTCCCCACGCCGACAACGAGTGGGGAGTTGCGACGCGCCGCGACGACCGTATCGGGTAGTTGACTGTCCACCGCTACCAGGGTGAACGCGCCACGGAGCCGGGCACAGACCACACGCATGGCCTCGGTCAGGGCAAGGCCCGCTGAGACCTGCTGGCCAACCAACTGCGCGACGATCTCCGTGTCGGTCTCCGAAACGCAGCTGATGCCGGCCTCTGCCAGCTCGTCGCGCAGCGTCACATAGTTCTCGATGATGCCGTTGTGGACCAGCGCGATTCGGCCGTCGCAAGAGGTGTGCGGGTGAGCGTTGAGGTCGTTGGGGCCTCCGTGGGTTGCCCATCGGGTATGCCCGATACAGAGGCTGCTTGAAGGCAACTGTTCCTCAGCCAGCAGTTTCTCCAGATTGCCGAGCTTGCCGGCCTTCTTAGAGACCCACAGGGCCCCGTCCGCCACAAGTGCAACGCCCGCTGAGTCATAGCCGCGGTATTCGAGACGTCGCAGCCCCTCGACCACGACGTCTAGCGCGACCTTCTCGCCGACGTACCCGACAATTCCACACATAGGCGGAACTGTACCTTCCAGCGCTTCTGCGCTGGCGTCGTTGCGATCCTTGGCCACGATGTCAGCCAGTTCCGAGTCCGACACTAGATTCTGCGTATGCCGAACGACGCTCAGCTCCTCGGTCCCTATGTGGAGCGGAGTCGGGCAGATTGGGCCGAGCTGGCCGAACATATGCCGATCCCGCTCGACGAGACGACGCTGGAGAAGGTCCGCGGGTTAGGCGATCCGACGAGCATGCTGGATGTCCGGGAGGTATATCTGCCGCTGACTCGGCTGCTGAGCCGCTATTTCCTGCACACCAGCGAGCTGCACATGTCGACGAATGAGTTCCTTCACCTCTCGGTGCAGCGTACGCCGTTCGTGATCGGGATCGCAGGATCTGTTGCAGTCGGGAAGTCCACTACGGCACGCCTGCTCCGTGAGCTGCTGGCCGCTTGGCCGGAACATCCGCGGGTTAGCTTGGTGACCACCGACGGCTTCCTGCTGCCCAACGCGGAGCTGGAGCGGCGCGGACTGCTGCAGCGCAAAGGCTTCCCGGAGTCCTATGATCGGCGCGCCCTGCTGCGTTTCGTGATCGACGTCAAGTCGGGCCAGGATGAGGTGCTGGCGCCGGTCTATAGCCATCTTGTCTACGACATCGTTCCGGACGCCAAGGTGCGGGTGCAGCGGCCGGACATCTTGATCTTGGAAGGCCTGAATGTACTGCAGCCGGCCCGGCCGCGACCCGATGGCACGACCGGCCTGGCTGTCAGTGACTTCTTCGACTTCTCCGTCTATGTCGATGCGGATGCTTCAGACATCCGGGACTGGTACGTGAGTCGGTTTCTCACACTTCGCGACACGGCGTTCCGCGACCCGCGCTCCTATTTCACGCGCTACGCCGACCTGACGACGAGTCAGGCAATCCGGCAGGCCCGCTATCTCTGGGACACGATCAATGGACCGAACCTTCATGCCAACATCCTGCATACGAGGGGCCGCGCGACAGCCATCCTTCGGAAAGATCGTGATCATTCGGTCCAGTGGGTACGGATCCGCAAGGTCTAGCCACCTCGACGCGACTCACGAAGCCTGCACCGTCTGGGCACCGAAGATTCTTCACTTGGATGTATCAGGTACGCCAACAGCGGCTCCTTTCTACGAGCCCACTCGACCGAGACAAGGAATCCGTTGCGCACCTGGTCGATTCGATGTGGGGTGGGTCTCGCGCAACATCTCCATGGCCAAGGGAATCTGGCCAGTAGCGCCAAATGATCGACGCCCCTGGGAGCGGCGCGTCGCGCTCCTCGCGGTCCCGAGGGTAGCGTCAGCACGTGACCAACTCGTACGGCATCGCACCACCGGAGAGAGTCCGGATTGGCGCAGGCACAGCCCTCAAGTTCGGCTTCTTTCTTGCGTTCGGAGCTTTTTTGTTCTACGTGATCCTGTCCGTCGTCCTGGGCGCAGTGGCGATCTTTCTCGCAGCAGCCAACGTAATCGACATCAACACTCTGCTGCCGGGCTGAACGCGGGCCCCCTTTTGAGCTTTTGAGCTAATCGCGACAGTCCAGATCAGATCGCTAACGAGGCCTTGACCACGTCTGCGAGGCGATGCGCCACTCCGTTCGCAGTCTCGTAACTCTCGGCCTCCACCATGACGCGTACCAGGGACTCCGTACCGGACGGGCGCAACAGAACCCGGCCCGAATCCCCAAGCTCGGCCTGGGCCTCGGCGACTGCTGCCGTGAGCTGGGGGTCAGACGCTGCGCGGCTCTTGTCGACATCCGGCACGTTGATCAGTATCTGAGGCAGCCGCGTCATCACCGACGCGAGCTGCGCCAGGGATTGACCCGAAGTCGCCATCCGGCTCGTCAGATGGAGCGCGGTGAGTATGCCGTCGCCGGTCGTGGAGTGCTCCGACATCACGACGTGACCGGACTGCTCCCCGCCCAAGACGAAATCGCCGGCCCGCATCGCCTCGAGTACGTAACGATCTCCGACCTTGGTCTCCTGGACGGTCACCCCGGCCTCTCGCATCGCATTGACCAACCCCAAGTTGCTCATCACAGTTGCCACAACGGTGTCGTTCTTGAGCCGGCCCTCTTCGCGGAGGGCGACCGCCAAGATCGCCAAGATTTGATCGCCGTCAACGATCCTGCCGAACGTATCGACAGCGAGGCAGCGATCGGCGTCCCCATCCAGTGCAATTCCGATGTCCGCCCGCTGCTCCAGCACCGCCGATCGCAGTGAGTCCATATGAGTGGAGCCACAATTGTCGTTGATATTGATACCGTCTGGTTCCGCATGGATCCGGTGAACCTCAGCCCCCAAGGCTTCGAACGCCCCCGGCGCCGCCTGATACGCAGCCCCGTTCGCACAGTCGAGGACGACCTTGATGCCCTCCAGACTGACCGGGGTCCCGACGCTGTTGACCAAGTGTGCCAAGTATGTTCCAACGAGCGACTCCTGGACTGTGACCCGGCCAACGCCCGCGCCAGTGGGCCTGGGCCACGCCTCGATCAGCCGGGACTCGATGGCGTCCTCGAGCGCGTCGTCCAGCTTGTTGCCTCCGCGCGCAAAGAACTTGACGCCGTTGTCGGGCATCGGGTTGTGACTGGCCGACAACATGACGCCGAGATCGGCGTTGCAATCCTCAGTGAGGAACGCAACGCCTGGAGTCGGCAGCACACCGAGCCGTACCACATTGACGCCCGCGCTGGCCAAACCGGCCACCACGGCTGCCTCTAGGAACTCACCTGAAGCACGCGGATCCCGGCCGACCACCGCGAAGGGCGCATGCCCGTGAAACTCACCATTCTCGCCGAGTACCCGGACGGCTGCGACGGAAAGGCTCAGCGCCAGTTCCGCGGTCAGCGCCTCGTTGGCCTTTCCGCGTACGCCATCGGTCCCGAAGAGTCGGCCCACTGATCTTGTCCCGCGACTACCTCTTGCTGTACTGGGGGGCTTTCCGGGCTTTCTTCAGGCCCGCCTTCTTGCGTTCCTTGATCCGCGCATCGCGGGTCAGCAGGCCGGCCTTCTTGAGCGCGGCTCGGCTGGCTTCTGCATCGACGGCGTTCAGTGCACGGGCAACCCCGAGCCGCAGCGCCCCTGCTTGACCGGTCACGCCGCCGCCATGGATGCGAGCAATGACGTCGTACGAGCCGACGACCGCAGCCGCTGCAAAGGGCTCGGAAACCAACTGCTGGTGCACTTTGTTGGGAAAGTAGTCGTCCAGGGTGCGGCCATTGATGGTCCACAGTCCGCTGCCGGGAATGATGCGAACCCGGGCCACCGCCTCTTTACGCCGTCCGGTCGCCCCGGCAGGCGCGACAACGGCCGGGCGGCCTGCTGGACCATGCGAGACCTGCGGCGTCGCCTCCGAACGGTAGGCGATCTCGCGGTCGTCTTCGACGAACGAAGTGATCTCGTCCTCGTCCACCGTTTCGGTGGCGGTGTCAGTCACGGCAGATGGTTCCTTGCTTCGGAGAGTGGTGTGGGTCGATGCGAGGCTACTGGGCGATCTGGGTAATCGCGTACGGCTTCGGCTGCTGAGCGGTGTGTGGGTGCTCGGGACCGGCGTACACCTTGAGCTTCCTGATCAGCCGGCGGCTGAGCTTGTTCTTCGGGAGCATCCCCCAGACAGCAAGCTCGACGGCCTTGCGCGGGTCGCGGTCGAGTAGCTCGCCGTAGGGCACAGTTTTCAGGCTGCCGGGCCGGCCAGAGTGCCGGCGGGCTAGCTTGTCGGTGCGCTTGTTTCCGGTGAGAGCGATCTTGGACGCGTTCACCACGATCACAAAGTCGCCACCGTCGACATGAGGCGCAAAAGTCGGCTTGTGCTTGCCGCGCAGCAGCGTCGCAGCCGTCACCGCAAGCCTGCCCAGCACGACATCATTGGCATCGATGACATGCCAGGACCTGGTGATGTCGCCAGGCTTGGGGCTGTAGGTGGACATAATCGGCTTCCGTTTTGACGCGAGTGAACTTTGTTTTGTGTGAATGAACCTTGCCGCATCCAATAATCCAATCCGGGCGCGGCAATCGCACGCGTTGGACGCAACAGCCGACCAGATTACCTGCGCTAGATACCGCGGGTCAAAGTGGCGCGTTGACTCATCGAAGATGCCCGGGCAGAGCGATTCGTGGACTAACCATGCACAGGCCTCAGTCAGGCGTCCTTGGCTGGCCAGGCTCCCCCATCTCCGCACGTTGTGCAGCTTCCACTGCCGCCTCCTCGAGTTGCAAGCGGTAGGTCGCCCACTCTTGTGCGGTCTGATCAGGCAGGTTCCCATCATTGTCGCCGGCCGCGCCGTCGATGAGTTCGCGGACAATGTCGGCATGCCCCGCGTGCCGAGCGATTTCTGCCGTGACCCGCACCATGATCTCCTGCAGGGTGACCTGCTGCCGCTCGGCAGGCCACCACGGAACTCGGCCCGTCGAGTCGAGTTCGAGTGCCTCGATGGTGGCGTCTGCATGTTCGGCTGCACGCTCATACAGCGCGACGATGTCTTCTCGCGACTCCTCGGCCGTGGCCCACATATCAGCGTTGGTCTCGGCACCCTCGTCATACCAGGGGAGCGCCACGTTTGACGGCCGGTCGAACACCTCCCCGAAGTAACCCAGTTCGACGCTGGCCACATGCTTGACAAGCCCGAGCAGATTCGTGCCGGTCTGGGTCATCGGCCATCGCGCGTCACGTTCGCCGACGCCATCCAACTTCTTCAGCAGCGCCCTGCGTTGTCTATCCAGATACCCGTGAATGATCCGCTTCTGGTCCATCCGCCGAATTTAGTGCGGTGCTATTCCTGCGCCGACCCACCACGGCGCCAGTGGTCCAAATCATATGGCCCACGACTATTCAGGCATGACGACCACGCGTAGGTTGTGCGCATGACCGATGCGCCGACGGTTGAGCCCGCCAAGGCTGACTCCCTGAGCATTCGCGACAACCGAACAGGTCGTGAGTACGAGATCGCGATCACCGACGGAGCCATTCGCGCCGCTGACCTGACGCAGATCGCCGTGGAAGGCGAGCAAGGGCTGGCGACCTACGATCCCGGGTTCGTCAATACAGCCTCCTGCCGCAGCGCGATCACCTTCATTGACGGCGATCTCGGGATCCTTGAGTACCGTGGCTATCCCATCGAGCAGCTAGCCGAGCAATCGAGTTTCCTCGAGGTTGCCTACCTGCTCCTGCACGGGGAGCTGCCGACGCAGGCGCAACTCGAGGAGTGGGTGCTCAACATCACCTACCACACGTTCATACACGAGAACCTCAAGCAGTTCATCGAGGGCTTTCGTTACGACGCGCACCCCATGGGGATGCTGATGGCCACGGTCAGCGCGCTGTCGACGTTCTATCCGGCGGCGAGCCACATCAGCGATCCGGAGAACCGCATGCTGCAGATCACCCGGTTGATCGCCAAGATGCCAACACTGGGCGCCTTCGCCTATCGGCATCAGCAGGGCAAGCCGTACGTGTATCCGGACAACTCGCTGTCCTACACCGCAAACTTCTTGGCAATGCTGTTCCAGATGAGTGAGCCCACCTACCAAGCCGATGAGCGGCTGGTGCACGCGCTCGAGGTGCTCTTCATCTTGCACGCCGATCATGAGCAGAACTGCTCCACGAACGCCGTCCGGTCGATCGGTTCATCTCAGGTCGATCCCTATTCGGCCGTAGCCGGGGGGGTCGCTGCGCTCTACGGGCCGCTCCACGGGGGCGCCAATGAAGCTGTGCTCGCCATGCTGAACCGGATCGGCACCACGGACAACATTCCTGACTTCATTGCCGGGGTCAAAGAGGGCAAAGAGAGGCTGATGGGCTTCGGGCATCGGGTCTACAAGAATTACGATCCGCGGGCCAAGATCATCAAGAAGGCCTGTGACGATGTCTTCGAGGTGACCGGCGTCAATCCGCTGCTCAAGATCGCGCAGGAACTGGAGAAGATCGCGCTGGAGGACGAGTACTTCGTCAAGCGCAAGCTGTATCCCAACGTCGACTTCTATTCCGGACTGATCTATGAGGCGTTGCAGTTTCCGCCAGAGATGTTCACAGTTTTGTTTGCCATCGGCCGTACGCCGGGCTGGCTCGCTCAATGGTCAGAGCTCGTGCAGGACAAGGAACAAAAGATCGCGCGACCCAAACAGATCTACACCGGCATCCGAAGCAGGGACTTCGTCGCGATCAACGAACGCTGATCGGCGCTTTTTATGCCTGCTCGCGCGGCCGCCGGAAGCTCGTGCCATCGTCACTCATCGCGAACAGAAAGTGCGTTCGCTCCTCGCTCCTCCGATCACCGGCGGGCCCTACCGACGCTCGCAGACTTATGGCGTTAGGCGCCAGCTGCGTACGTGCTCCCAACGGATGTCCCGCCACCAGCTTCCGGTCCAGGTGTTATGAGCGAAGCGATAGAGCATCACCGTGTCGGCTATGAACGATGACGGTGCCCTGACACCCAGCTCATTCACGTAGTCCTCTATTTCCGCGCTGAGGTCGGCGCGCACTCGGAGCTCATGGGATGCCAGCGAGATGTGGGCCGTCCACCGATCCGGCTCGTATAACGCCGGAGGCAGCGGACCGCTCGGACCTACCAGTGGCCGTACGACCGAATCAACCGCGCCAGCCAGAGCAAGGAGCTGCCTGTTCGGCCCGCCATTCAGGGTCGAGACGTCATAGGCGATTGCGGAATCCGCCAGCCGCCGCACTCCAAGATTGTGCACGGTAAACGCCGGCACTCGACGCAATACAAAGCCGATCAGTTGCATCAACTCAGCCAGCGGAACGACGACGGGCAGGTTGCCTGCCAATGTGATGTGCGGCGGGAATGCAGCCGCCGAGACCAACCCGTACTGCGCCCGCAGCTGGCTGGTGATTTGTGTCACGGCCGCGCACGTCTTGGGGTCCGGCCTTAGAAACACCCCAAAGCGAAACTGGTATTCCACCAGTGTTCGTCCTTCCCGCGCGACACCAAGAAGCGATCATGATTGGACTCTGGGGCGTAAGCCTATGAGGCATTAGCCCCGGGTTTAGCGTGGGGTGGTGAACATCGAGGTCCGTCCCGCGACGATTACACGCTTCGACGATGTTGCAACCATGCTCGGGCCTAAGAACCCTGACTCCACGG